>CAYREN010000394.1:0-4901 GCA_964423255.1 uncultured Roseivirgaceae bacterium
CTAAAGGCATGGAAATTATACAATTTGTAGGTCATCCTTTTATTGCCTTGCTGATCGCAACATTAGCAGCGATGTACATTCTTGGCGTAAAAAGGAATTATTCTGGAGCTCAACTGATGCAAGTGGCCAATAAAGCTTTGGGTCCGGCAGGACTAATTATTTTGGTAACAGGTGCAGGAGGAGTTTTTAAACAAATTTTAGTAGACAGTGGGGCAGGGGCTGCTTTGGCAGAATTAGTGAATGACAAAAATATTCCCCCATTGGTATTGGCGTATATCCTTGCAGTAATTATTCGTCTCACTCAAGGATCGGCTACGGTTGCAATGATCACTACAGCCAGTATGGTAGCTCCGATCATTCAGGTGCTGGGAACGGGAGACATTGGCAAGGCTTTAGTAGTATTGGCAATTGCTGCAGGTGCGACAATATTTTCGCATGTTAATGATAGTGGGTTTTGGTTGGTAAGTAAATTTCTTAATATGTCAGAAAAGCAAACCCTTCAATCATGGAGCGTTATGGAGACTATCATTTCTATAGTTGCATTTGCTATAATACTGTCGATTGGTTTTTTTATACAATAAGAACCTTATAATAGTATTGACAATTTCGTATTGGATTGTTGAAAACAAATAAACTTCATTTTTTGTTAGAGTAGAATACTACCTGCGAAGTCTTACTACAGACAGAAATTAATGAAATTTCGTATGTCAACTTTGTTTGTTTAGTACAGTTAATTTAAATTTCTTCGTACTTTTGATCTTATGGATTCATCCTTTATTCAAAAAATATATCAAAAACATAAGGACTGCGATAAGTGTCCTTCTACGGTACTGATACCACAGTTTTTCACCAATTTATTGGGCATCCTATTTCCTAATTTTTCTAGCTCGCCTGTCTTGGATTTTGCGGAATTCGAAAAGAGACTGCAGATGATAAACATGGAATTGGTGCAGATTCTTTCTCGAAGTGCTGAGGAAGGCATTGATCCTGTTAAGCAAACGAATGATTTTTTTGCTGGATTGCCAGATGTTTATGCTAAGCTGCAATTGGACATTGATGCTATGTTCTCTGGTGACCCTGCTGCTAAATCACGAGAAGAGGTAATTAGATCTTATCCTGGATTTTATGCCATTGCTGCCTTTAGGGTCGCTAACTACCTAAGTAAAATGGGTATTAAAATCATTCCAAGAATGATAACCGAACATGCTCATGGAAAAACTGGAATAGATATCAACCCCAATGCCAATATAGGAGATTATTTCTGCATTGACCATGGAACAGGTGTGGTGATTGGAGAAACTGTTGATATAGGAAAACATGTTAAGATATATCAAGGAGTAACACTAGGGGCACTGAGTGTAAATAAGGAGGACGCTAAAATAAAGAGACACCCTACCATTGAAGATAATGTTGTTATTTATGCAGGAGCAACAATTTTGGGTGGTAGTACTACCATTGGAAGTAACTCCATTGTTGGTGGAAATGTATGGCTGACTAAAAGCATACCATCAAACTCAAAAGTTTACTATCAGGCACAAATGCATGCTGAAAATGAAAAACCCGATATGATTATTTTTAAATAGCTATGACAATATTTGACCTTATCGGCAACACACCAATTGTAGAGTTAATAAATATCCCTCAGTTTGAAAATGTAAAAATATTTGGAAAGCTGGAAGGTTTAAATCCTGGTGGCAGTGTAAAGGATCGCGCTGCATTTGGAATGATCAAAGGAGCCCTGGATAGAGGAGAAATTAAAAAGGGTGATCGTCTTGTTGAAGCAACAAGTGGAAATACTGGAATTGCTCTGGCGATGATAGCGAGATCCATGGGTGTTCATATGACTTTAATTATGCCAGATAATGCCACAAAAGAGCGTATCTTGTCCATGGAGGCATATGGCGCTAAGGTATTGCTTACCCCCGCAGAAAAAACCATTGAATACTCCAGGGAATTGGCAGAGTCTATGGCAGATAATGAAGGGTATCATATGCTCAATCAATTTGCCAACAGTGATAATTCTTTGATGCATTATAAAACAACCGGGCCGGAAATTTGGGACCAAACTGATGGAAAAATTACACATTTTGTTTCGGCAATGGGAACTACGGGAACTATCATGGGAGTTTCAAGATATTTGAAAGAGCAAAATCCTGATATCCAGATAATAGGTTGTCAACCAACAGAAGGAAGTAATATTCCAGGAATTCGTAGATGGTCACCGGCATTTCTTCCTAAAATATTTGAGCCAAATCGAGTGGATAAAAAGGTAGATGTAAGTACTGCTGATGCAACCATAATGGCCAGAAGATTGGGCAAGGAAGAAAGCATCCTTTCAGGAATGAGTAGCGGTGGGGCGTTTTATGCATCTATGGAAATTGCCAAGGAATTGGAATTCGGTGTGATAGTTTTTATAGTTTGTGACATCGGTGACCGGTATCTTAGTTCTGACTTATTTGGTTAAAAGGCAAAATTACTATACCAAAACAGCCTGTTTGCTTTCGAAATATTCATCATAGGTTCCGATTTTATCTGTAAAACCATCTGCCCTTATTTCTACAATTCTATTTGCTACGGTTTGAATAAATGTATGATCATGCGAAGTAAATAAAACTGTTCCAGGAAAATTTTGAAGTGAATTATTAAAGGCAGTAATTGACTCCAGATCAAGGTGATTGGTGGGTTCATCTAATATTAATAGATTTGGGCCACCAAGCATCATTTTCGAAAGCATGCACCTTACCTTTTCACCTCCTGAAAGCACACTGCAATTTTTTAAAGTTTCCTGACCTGTGAATAGCATCTTCCCTAGAAATCCCCTAATATAAACTTCATCTTTTTCTTCTTCAGAATATTGTCGAAGCCAATCAATTAAATTTTCGTCAGATTCAAAGAATTTGGAATTTTCATTGGGTAAATAGCCCGATGTAATGGTTTGTCCAAACTTAAACTCTCCTGAGTCGGCTTTATCTTCTCCAACAAGGATTTTAAAAAGTGTAGAAATGGCAAGAGAATCCGGACCAATAAAAGCAATTTTGTCTTTCTTATTTACAAACAATTCCAGGTTCGTGAACAATTGTTTGTCTCCAATCGACTTGTTTAATTTTTTTATTTCTAATATTTGGTCACCTGCTTCTCTTTTTGGAACAAAAATGATAGCCGGATATTTTCTAGATGAAGGTTTTATTTCATCAATATTTATTTTCTCCAGCAACTTTTTTCGGCTTGTCGCCTGCTTAGATTTTGATGCATTAGCACTAAAGCGTGCAATAAAATCTTGCAATTCTTTTTTCTTGTCTTCAGCCTTTTTATTTGCAGAAGTTCGCTGGCTCAATGCTAACTTGCTTGATTCATACCAAAAAGTATAGTTGCCTGTAAATATATTTATTGCTCCAAAATCAATATCTGCAACGTGTGTACAGACGGTATCCAAAAAGTGACGATCGTGAGAAACAACAATTACAGTATTTTTAAAATTCAATAAGAAATTTTCGAGCCATGTTACAGTCTTAATATCCAAATCATTGGTAGGTTCATCGAGTACAAGAATATCGGGATTTCCAAATAATGCCTGTGAAAGCAATACACGAACTTTTTGATGCCCATTAAGCTCCTTCATCAATTTTTGATGTTCACCTTCCTTTATCTCCAATCCGCTTAAAAAGGCGGCGGCGTCAGATTCTGCATTCCAACCATCCATTTCGGCAAATTCCATTTCAAGTTCTGATGCGCGATTGCCATCCTCATCGCTAAAATCCGGTTTGGCATAAATGGCATCTTTTTCCTTCATGACATCCCACATTCTTTTATGGCCCATCATTACTGTATCTATTACAGCGAAATCATCAAATTCGTGGTGATCTTGTTTAAGTACTGACATCCTTTTGCCCGGTTCGATATGAATGGTACCCGAGTTTGGAGATATATCTCCAGTGAGTATTTTAAGGAATGTGGATTTTCCTGCACCATTGGCACCAATTACGCCATAACAATTTCCTGGTGTGAATTTGATGTTTACTTCATCGAAAAGTACCCTTTTGCCATAGGCCAGAGAAATATTGCTTGTGGAGATCATATCGGTTCAATTTTTTGAAGCCGCAAAGATAAGATTATTTATATGTAAAGAGAAATAAATATTGAACTCAAAAGTAAATCATTTCCATCTGAGCGTAATGTCAATTAATTAACCTAATTGTCCTTTCGACTCACGATGCGATTTCTGATTTTAAGCCTTCAGAGTTGAAATAGACTGTCCGTTATACCAGGTAAGCCGTAAAGGGAGAGGTTATATAACATTGCTCGGGTGCGTGGAGGGAACTATTTTAGCATTATTTTTTCAGTGAAAATTACTTTTTTCTGACTTATTATTTTTGCAAAATAAATTCCTTTATTGAAATTATCTAAACTGAGATTAAATTCTAATTCTTGATTTGGTAATAATTTCTTTTTATAAACAAGTTCACCAAGATTATTGTACAAGTTGAAATCTAATTCTGAATATATTTGGCTCTCAAAATGAATTATAAAATCACCCTCATTTGGATTTGGATAGATGGTTATATTCTTGTTGAGAAGCAAATCGTCTTCCAGGTTTGTGACAATTTCCAGAGATGCTATATTGGTGTCAAGCCATGTTAGCCTATCGCTGATCCAATTTTTTAAATAGAATATTTCATTGCTATAAGTATTACCAACATAGTTGTTTGGCCAGATTTGTTCATCTAGTATTGGAAATTTAGTAAAATTTCGTTGCTGCGGTTCATCGAGGATTGTAGTAAGAGAGTCAATACAGAAATTGATACTGGCATCGCTCAATACATTTTTTCTAAGTTCAAACCACCTATTTTGAAATTGAATAACATAAGCTGGATCTTCTAATAATTTTTGCCACCAAAAAGGAA
>CAYREN010000395.1:0-4889 GCA_964423255.1 uncultured Roseivirgaceae bacterium
CCAATCTCCACCATGCCAGGAATCCATAAAACAATCCTAATAAAATCAAATGAGCAAGATCGTACTGGATATCCAGGATAGATGCATTTTTATAAATGATTTTTATATAAGCATCAAGTGCTGGAGTTGTAGGCAACATAAATGCAAAGGCCTTTAATGCTGGGTTTAATGCAAATAATGGCCAACTGTATCCCGATGCCAGGAATATTGGATAGGAGCTAAATGCAAAAAACTGAAGCGCCCAAATTTCTTTTGAAAACAATGATCCGAAAAATGTACCAAACATGATTAAAACCATAAAAAATCCAGTCAGTAAAATAGAAAGCAAGGCAATACTACCGGAGATTGGGAGGTTGAGCACGTGATAGTTTACCACATGAAAAAAGAATGCATAAGCTGAGAAAAGAAGCAAGTAGAATAAGCCCTTACCCCAGATTGCTTTCCAAATTCTGTTCCCACTAATTGACAGCCAGGCAGAAATTGTTTTCTTTTCTCGTTCACGGGCAATACTTTCAGCCATCCCAATTAAGAATGTTTGTTGTAAAATGAGCAACAGCAATCCGGGGAGCAGAAAGCCGCCATAGGTTGATGGCATTACATACAACGAACGATCATCAATAGAGATAGGCATGGACTTTTCAAATGCTGCATTTGTGCTGCTGCCATGCATTTTATAATATTCAAACCTAACGCCAGCCCCAATAATTAATGCAACTTCTGTTACAGATTCATTGATATCATTGGAAGGTAGAAAGCGAGAAGTGTTTAAAAATAATTTTACATCCGTTCCTTTAAGTGATTTCAGGTCTGCTTCAAAATGTCTTGGGATATAAACAATGCCCTGTACCTTAGTATTCATGAACGATTTTTGCGCGCCTTCCAAAGAGATTGTTACTAAAGATATTTTTACTGATTGAGTTTCATCAATCATGCGAATGAAAGTACGACTGGTTTCGGAATGATCATGGTCAACAACAGCAATAGAAACTTCCTCTTCAGTTTTATTCAAATAAATGCTACCGTAAAAGAAGGCATAAAAGAGCGGCGCAAGCAGTAGAGATAAAATCAGGGTATGATCTTTTGATATCCGGTTTGCTTCACGCAATATTTGTTGAATAAAACTATTGTTTTTCCACATGAGCTCTCCTTAATAATTTGTTGTTTTTAATTTTGAGTACTGCATAGGATATAGAAAATGAAATTGAAATGAACCAGAAGAGCTGAATCAAATCCGGAGCCAGGATTTCCCAACCTGCATCCATTTGATATACTTTGAAAAACCCCATTAAAAATGGCGTGAACGGCATGAGGTTGGCGTAGAATTGATCGTACCAGGGCATAGCCCATTTGGGAAATGTAAATCCACTAAAAACAAATGCAGGAGAAGTGTAAAACAAAGCAAGGTCCGATGCCATTAATGCGTCCTTAAAAATGGAAGAGATCATGATCCCAACACCGACGCATGCCAAAATGAGTAAACTAAACAGCACAAACAACGGCAGTAGCGAAGCTTGAATAGGTATATTGAATATGACAAAAAATACACCAAAAATGAGCACGACATTGGCCATCCCGATTAAATAATGTGCCAGAGTTTTTCCAAGAATAATAGTTATTGTGGAGCCATTGCTCAGTGTCAGCAGAACTCCATAGGTCTTATTTTCCCATTCACTGTTAATGATGAGTACGGCAATCATGATGATCATCATTTGCAGCCCCACAGTCATCAGGCCTGGAACCAGGTAATTTTGATAGTTGTAGGTTGGATTATATAATGAATTCACATGCAAGCGAATTGGGTTGGCCAGGTTCATAGCAGTTTTCGGTGCCTCACCGGTGGCTTTGAATCTTTCTAGTAAGATGCCAGCATTGATGGTTAATGTAACTTCTGCGAAAGCTTTATACAATATTTCTCCAAAGATCAGGTTTGAGGCGTTTCTGTAAAATGTAACAGTTGCCCCCTTAAATGTTTTAATGTTGGCTTCAAATTGTTTGGGGATATGTACTGCACCATGGATTTTATTAGATCTTGCCAAATCTTCAATTTCACCAGATGACTTCGGATTGGCAACAATGGTAACAAAAGGGCTGGATTGATACTGTTGAATTAAAGCGCGCGATAATTCTGTATTGTCTTCATCCCAAATACCAATGGGGATATTTTTAAGCCCCTGAGAATTATAAATAAATGAATAAAGTAAAAAGAGTACTGGAGGAAATATAATTAATATAATAAAATACGAGCGTTTGGAAGCAATGATTCCGAATTCACGTAAAGTGATTTTCCAGATTGCCTTCATAACTATTAAAGCTTAAAACCTACTGTCATACCAGGCAACAAACCGGGGAGTTCATCAATGGGCTCAAGGTGTATTTCGAAAGTTTTTAAATCGAAACTGCCTCGTTGATTGGTGGGCACCCAATCGGCATAATCGAGCATTACATTTAAATGTACTATTTTAAACTTTGCAAATACTTCTTCCTCGGTCACCCCGGGTATGGTTCCTTCAAGAATTACTCCTTTTTTCAGATCTGACAATAAATCTTGTTTCACCTGAAGTACTACATGCAAGGTGCCTTTTTTCTGGATGGTAGCCAGCGGATATCCTATCATAATAACTTCACCCTCGTCTATGCCAACCGAACTGATTATGCCATCACAAGGGGCGACAATATCCAGATTTTCACCTAAGGTAGAAGTAAATGCATGTGCATTTTTTGCCTGATCAACCAGCGCCTCAGCAGCCTTTATTGCCTCTGGTCTGGCACCATGTAAAAGTAAATCGTAACGAGCTTTCGCTGCCAGCATTTCTTTTTTAGATGCCTTATATTTAAATTCAGCAAGATCGTGCTCTTCCCCGGCAATTACGGAATCTTTATAGAGCGCATCCATTCGCTGCCAGGTTTTTCCGGCCAGTTCAAATTGATCTTTTGCAATCAGAAACACATTTTTTGCTATGGCCTTTTCCTCTTCACGGCTGCCATTCTTTAGCATCTGTAATTGGGCTTCCGTTGCTTCAACTGCAGCCCTGCTTTGACCGGTCAATGCCTCAATTTCTTTGGGTTTCATCAAAGCAATCACTTGTCCTTGCCTTACAATATCGCCCAATTCAAACATGCGCATTTTCAATCTTCCGGGGATTTCGGATGCTACATCAATGTAATCTGCTTCTGCCATCCCAACTGTAAGATGTTGCTCAGGATTTATGGTGTGCTTTAGCCAAAAAAAAGCGGCAATAATTACAATCACAACAGGTATTGCCAAGGGCCAGTATTCTTTAATTTGTTGCTTCATATAGTGTTACAAATTCATTGATCTCTCCTCTAAGTTTATACAATTCTACTAAAGAAATATAATAGGCAAATAGCGCAGTTAATTTGGCCAAATGTGCCTCTTCTACCAATAATTGTGAATCTATCACCTCACTCGATTTTGCCAGACCGTGGGTGTATTGTTTTTGGATAGCCTTGTGACTTGCTACGGTAAGATCCAATGTTTTGGTTTCATTATCATAGATAGTTCGGGCATTTTGAGCATTATTATAACTATTTTGAACAGCTAGTTTTATATCGCTGGATATGAGCTTATTATTAATTTCGACTTCTTGTTCCAATACTTTTGCCGCACGGGTTCTATTGATGTGTCGATTGCCACTAAATAAATCCCATTTCATGTGAACGCCAGCCATCCATGGCGGAGTGATCACGGGCAGGTTTTGCTGATATAACTGATATTCTCCCACAGCAAAAATATTTGGTAAATATCCTGATTTGGATATTGAAGTATTTTGGCTGGCAATATGCATGTTTTCAGCATTGATTTTAAGTAGAGGAGAATACGATAAACTTTTTTCAGTAGTATTCTTTTCTTCGATGGCAAGATCGAGATATTTGAGTTTGCTGGTAAGTACCAGAATAGTATCCTGTGGAATATTCAGTAAGTTATTGTAATTGATTTGTGCTGTATGTAAATTATTGCTTGCCAGGGCCAATCGTGTTTCGGTACCCGATAGAGCTGCCTTAGCTCCCAACTCGTAGTAGGCTGGGATGATCTCATTTTCCACTAATTTGGAAGTATTGTAGGCATGTTTTTGCATGGCTTTTACAGAGGCTTTTCTGGCATTTACAACCTCCTCAAAAAGTACTATTGTGAAATATTGAATAATGGAACGTTGAATTACTAAATCGCTGGTTTGTTGGTAAACTTGTTGCGATATAGTGTATTGAGAGGCTGCTATAGAATGTAATCCTTTTAATTTTCCACCGAGGTAAATGGGTTGTTGTAGCGTGACGGCAGCTAGAAAAAAATCCTGGTGCGAGATACGAGCGTCAAAGTCAGGGTAAAGTTCATTCAATACCGTATAGGAATTATCATAAATACTTTTCTTTTGAACATCCGTAAGTGGGGTGTCAAAAACTTTTTGATTGACAATATCCAAAGTGGCCACTTGTTGTCTCGAAAGCCCATCTACAAATGAGGTTTGAACCGTACTCAAATCAATCTTTAGCTCTTCACTTAAGTGCGTATATCCACCAACCAAACTGACTGTTGGGAGGTAATTAGATTTTTCTGCTTTGTAGTTGTGTTCGCTGGCCTTACTTCTTTTTTTATGAGATTGGATGCGAAGATTTTGCTCTTTGGACAGCTTTATTGCATTGCTGAGTGTGAGCTGTTGTGCATATGTTGTTGTGAAGAAAGAGATCAACACAACAGAAATTGTTAATTTCTTGATAAAAATCATCTTAATTCAAAAATATTGAAGTATGCAAAATAACTCAAATTTTGATAGAAAAGGAGGGTTAAATAATTAAACCTAAAAATTATTATTATAGTTCAATTCGAGTTGATCGAAATGAATTATGATTTTTAAAAAAATGGTCCAAGCGAA
>CAYREN010000396.1:0-3135 GCA_964423255.1 uncultured Roseivirgaceae bacterium
GGTCTAAATAATAATGGAGCCCTTTTTCAAAAACCTTGTCAATTCGTTTTAAATATGAAATCTTAATTTCTTTTGAAAATACTTCTTCACGAGAAATTGGCGTTTTAAGTCCCTTACTTATTAATGGAAGAAACTCTTGCACAGGAAGTCTGTACATTGATAATAGTTGCTTTAATCGTGATATGTTATGCTCTATATTCAAGAATATTTATGTTTTATTCATCTTTTGCAAAGATACTTTTTTATTTGATATTGACCGTCTATACAGCTTGCAGAGAACTTGTTTATATATTTATATTTTCTACACATACCCGTTAATAATTGTTGGATATGTTCAGGTTTTGTTGCTTATATTTCAAAGTCATCAAAAGGATTTTTAATATTTATTAGCTCTTTATACTTACATGCGTGTATATCTCTGTTGTCCGAGAAGAATTATGCCCCGGGAGTTATTGAATATACCTGATATCTGTTCCACTTTCACGCAAATGTGTGGCGATCCCGCCTGCCCCGCCTCGGTGGACTGATGTTCGTCGCGGAGATATAAATATTTTGATGTAACTGTGGCCTTTGGCATTGTTTAAAAAAAATTAACCCTCATTGAAAGCATCATAAAAATGATATCTAAATATAAGGAATAAATCATTTCCATTGCTTATCTCCGCCATTTATCATGAAACAACCTGGCACTGTTCCAGAGAATTAAAAGTCCTGTTTCATTTTTATAGCTTAACGTCCCAGCGGGGTCTCTTTTTATGACCCCGAGTAAATAGTGAAGTCCCCAAAGAAAGGCCTCATTTAGACTAACGATTCCAATTCCTCAGAATCCCTACCTTGCAGGTAGGCTCTTCGAGTGGCTCTGAGGAGGGGAAATTTCTTATTCACCGAATAAACTTCCTGCTTTTGGAATTCTGAATTATTCGTTCAAAAAAATATCTTCAAATCTTAGAAGCGGATTTTTAGTAGGCAAATAATGAAAATCAGATATTTTGTTATACATCCTTCTCCAAAAAAGATATTCCGAATCGAACCTTCCAGCTATAGTACCCATTCTGTATGGCATGTATTCCGAAAGCCAGGCCTGTTTATATTCTTTATTAATTTCAGTACACCAATCCATCATGTCTACCGTAAGGCCATGCGTTGAATTATTAATATCATAACGCCGAGTATGATCTTTATGCCCATCTGCTTTTAAAGCATTTGTCCAATTCCAGCGATCTACAATTGTTTTTGCCCAAATGAAACGTGTGGCTGTATAATGAGACATGCGACTATTGAGCAACATTGACTTAATAAACGTTGTATCGGCGGTTTTATAATTTAGTGCTTCAATAAAATTTTCTTGGGCTATTTCGGCTGCAAGCCTTGCTTTTTTTAAGTTATCAATGTGAGTATTTGTATTTTGAAGTATAACATCGGAAAAAGGATTTATAAACATTTTGTTTAAGGTATGTCTTCCAAGAGTCTTTGCAAGGAAGGCTTCCGATTCTGCCATCTTATTAAATCCATTGCTCATTTGCTTTGCTATTTCCGGGTAAATTATCTGGCAATAATTATTAATGAAATCATTTCTGTCAAGCGGGGTATTTTGCCAGGCACCAATTGATCCATAAGCCATAAACAACCAGGTATTTCTTAACAACGGCTGCACAGCATCTGTCCATACCGAAGTAATATATCCTATAGCTTTTTCATCCCGGCTTGTTTTCAGGCATATATCAATATTATCAAATGTGTAATTGGAAGCCGGGTAAACATTCCCCCAACTGTCAACAGCAGATTGCACGAAGAAGGGCATTTTCTCTTCTTTGACTGGTTCTATCCATTTATTAATCTTTGATGGATCATCAGAATATTCCCATATTACTGGAATTAGTTTTTTGGGGAATTCAGAAAGGATATCAGGATAATTTTTTGAAATATCGGTCCACACCATTACGGTTTTATTATAATTCTGTAGTTCTTTTGTAACAAAATTCAATTGCTTAAGATAGAGTCCCTTCGGTTTAATAGACGGGTCTTCGGCAGTAAGTCTTTCTGTTTCCCAGGACTCATCAAAACCGACATGTATAAAAGGAGTGGGGAAGATATCAACATACTGTTTAATCCAGTCACTCAGTAATGTTTGCACTTCTATATTATCCGGATCAAGATCATGGCCATATTTACCTATAGCCAAACCAGAATATTTTTCGAGCCTTAGCAATTCATGGAGATGGCTGTAAAAATTTACAAAAGGAATAACATCTATGTGTCTTTCTTTTGCATAGGCAATTATCCTTTTAATCTGTTCCTGTGAATAACAAGCATTATAATTAATCAGCGGATATCCCTTCATTTCAATACTTACTTCATTATAGAAATAGTATTGGTTCATTTTCCACCGTGATAAGAAATCAATCTGATTCTTTATCTCTTGTTCAGTTAGCAACCCACCATGCGAAAAGTCCATCATCACGCCACGGTAAGCAAAAGCAGGATAGTCTTCAATATCAACTTCAGGGATATAACTATTATTTTCTTTATCTACGATCAACTGTCGTAATGTTTGCAGGGCATAAAAGAGGCCCGCATCTGTTTTTGCACTTACCAGTACTTTATTGGTATTCACGGTTATTCGGTATGCCTCCCGTGACTGATCTCCGGATTGTTCATTAGGTACAGGAATTGCCAGACCAGCCTTGTCGGTAGTCAGGACTATAAACCGTGCATTAGCATCTTCCGAATGAGTAGTTGCAACGGTTAATCCTGTATTCTGATTAATAAAAGCAATAAACTGAATAATTGCATTTTGTTCCCTTTGCAATAAATCTGGAGAAACCAACACTTTTGCACCTGCAATTTGAAATTTGTCTTTGCCCCATGTTACATTTTGAGGGGCAGGTAATAGGTTGATATTTTGTGCATTAACGCTTGCTCCGCTCAAAAGCAATAATAAGACAGCAAAGAAGATGGTTGATTTTTTCATAATGACATTAATTTATGGTGAAATTAAAAATAGTGCATACACAAAAAGTAAGCAATGAAGTTTTCTAAAAATTACTTTTTCAATTATAATCTGATAATGTAGTTTTTAATAAAACAAAAGTGCAAACTGAAGTTGCTGGTATAAAAAAAATCTGCCAGCCCTAG
>CAYREN010000396.1:3235-4874 GCA_964423255.1 uncultured Roseivirgaceae bacterium
ATCAACACCATTCAATTGTTTTTGTTCTTCCAAATCAACTGCGTGATACATAGCTGCAAAGGCTGCACTTATCCATATCAAGGCAAAGATAACGCCTACAATAAAACTAATTAATCCCAATATGAAAATAGGAACCACCAACATGCCCATTCCAAATATTTTCCATCCATAACCCCGGGTCATTTCCCAGCTTTTTTCTACCGAAGCCACGGGCTCAAGTTTTTTGTCCATCACAAGGTAGGGAACAAAAGCAAGCCTACAGGCCAGGATGATACCCGGTACAATGAGAAAAACAAAACCTATGCCAATGATGGCGAAGGTTAATAAATTGGCTAAAACAATGTTGAGGTAATTTTTCTTAAAACCATCGAACATTTCGCCAATATTGATTTTTTCGTCTCTCATTCCCCTGAGATACATCAAATCTGCGCCATAACCGATGATCGGTAATATAAGCATCCAATAGGCAACCAAAATAATTTGCAAAAAAATTAACCCTGGAGTATAGACCAACTCAGAATCATGAATCATAGATACTGGGGCATCTGCAAATGAAACAATTACCGTGACCAAAAACAGGTATAAAAAATATTTCCACATTTGCTGCCATGCGTAGCCGTAACTGCCGGAGATCGTTGTCTTTGGGATTCGTAGTCCTTCTGAATTTTTCATGATTTATTTCTTTAAAGTTCATCTAAAAGTACGGTTGTCGGCAGGAAAAAGCTTCCAACTTTAGTAGCGTTTTTAATTTCACTACTTAGGTATTGAGCAATTATGGGTTCATTTTCCTATTTTTAAGTTGAAAATAAAATCAGATGCTCAGCCTGACCTTCATTATCGTATTTGTTTTTTGCCTGGCAATTGCCGTTGCCGCCATTCTGATCAGCCATCAGTTTATTACCACCTACAACACAGAATTTCATAGAAATTATTTTTATTACCTCGTTACATTTTATTCCTTTTCATTTTATGGTATTTGGGCGCAAATCATCATGCGAGTATTACTTTCTTCGATGAGTACCAGTAGCGAGGTGGTAGAGAAGGCCGCTAATTTTTTGCCGGTACTGGGCTTACCTTTTCTATTTATCTCGTGGCTTATGCTCCTGAAGATGGGATATTCGCTGGCGGAAATAAAGGTTGGAAAAAAAACCTCCATCATTCATACTACAATTCTTGGTGTAGTCATAATTGCGGTAGGGATTATATATGCGTTTTTTGATAAAAATGACTGGCTGACAGGAAACAGGCTTACGTATACTGTGATGGGATTGATGATGGTTGTCGAACTTGCCACCATGATGCTGTTTGCAATGATTGTAGGAACTCATGTCCCGAAAAATCAAACAGGTCAGCAGGCATTGACACGGTTTGTATTGCTGATGTTTGCCGGATTTCTATTAAGGGTTACTGCACTCATTTTTTCTTTTGCTAATCCATGGATCCTTGCACTGATGATCCTGCTTTATTTTGTGTCTAATTTCATTCCGCTTTCCTATTTAAAATTCAATGCCGACCAGATGTTTAAGCCGGTCCATACTGACAATACAAATCAGGAAAAGATGGAAATGATTTTTAAAAGATTTCAAATATCGAGAAGGGAAAAGGAAATAGTACAGCAAATTTGCGAAGGCAAAACCAA
>CAYREN010000397.1:0-4866 GCA_964423255.1 uncultured Roseivirgaceae bacterium
ACGGGTCATTGGGGGGAATGGCTTGTAAGAGCTGTTTCTACCCGGAAGTTGACTCTGTACACGGTACTTTTTCTGCAAAAAGCGCCATGTTATTACGCAACTTAACTAGGTGTTGAGACTGTAGAAAAAGGTCTGATTTTTAAATTTGTTTATTAGAGAATCCCTAAGCATTTAAAATATATTTATTGGTGGTTTTGTTAATAGATACTTGCATATAGGATTATATGAAAGCATAATTAAATTTTACGACCGTATAGAGAAAAAAAATATTTAAAAATATTGGAAAAAGGTGCTTTTCGACCTTTTTCTACAGCCTCGTTATGTTTCACAAGGTTAAATAATGTCTATTAGTACGATAAAGGAGAACTTCTGGGAGGGTATTATTAAAATCCAAAAAGAAGCTTATACAGAAATCCCACCTGAAGACGTAAGCATTCTAAAAAGTAAATGGCTTTCATCACCTAAAACTTGTGCTGTATATTTAAATCGTGAAAATAGGGTTTTAGCTTATTTGTTAGCGCATCCGTGGGCAAGTGAAACCCCACCAAAATTAAATGAAAAATCGCTTACATCTGTTAGCCTAAACCTATACCTGCATGATCTAGCTTTAGCTGACAGTGCAAGGGGCAAAGGTATAGCTAAGAAATTAGTAGAAAATCTCATTTATAACGCCAAGGTTCAAGGGTTTGAAAAAATACTCTTAGTAGCAGTTCAGGATTCAAATGGATTTTGGGGTAAATTTGGTTTTTTAAATGTACCCAATGTGGTTATTTGTTCCAGCTATGGTGATAATGCACAACTAATGGCGTTAGAATTAAAAACATAACAAGAAAATCAATTACGCGCTTATCAGTAATACTCCCTTTCTTCTTATTGGAAATTTGACGCCCAGACCATTCTACTAGCTCAATATAATCAGTTAATTTCATTTGTTTTTCAGGCTGACTTTATTCTGTGCAATACCAGCGCGAATCGGATTTAAATCAATATATGCTATGCAGGAAGCTAACGCTGTGGTGATGTCAACTTTAATGTTTGGTAATGTATGGTGTCTAGTTTTATAAAAGTAGAATTGTAGTACTATCCAATATTAAAGTTTGCTAGCAATAATAACGCCTTCAATAAAATAAATTTTAGTTGTCGATTCAAATCCGGAATCTGTTGCAAATATAAACCAAAGCACTCCTGAGGAATCTGTTAATATCTCCAATCGTTTATCTAATTGATTAATGTTATTTAGTGTTTTTAACTCGTAAAGCTGATTGTTTGGATCACATGCTTGGCTATTAGCAAAATCACCAAGTCTTACAGCGTTTGCTCCACTATTTTTTTGAATACCTTTATCAATATTCATGCGATATTCTATTCCTTCAGATATTACGCTTGCAGGCTCAATGATTGATGCACCAGATTTAATTGAAACAGAACCTCCAGGTGAGCCACCTGCACCAAGACAATTTTGAGCATCTGTAGCAAAAGTTATTTCAAATTCAAGTTTGTATGTTGTCTGAGGAGAAAATCCACTAAAGCCTTTTTTTATATACATAAACAGGTCATCACTACGATTAGTGCCTTCAAGGCGAAAACCGGATTTGGTTTGTAATGGTGGAGGCACTTCTTCGTGATTGGAAGACAGTTTAAAGATTAATTCATCTGCTACGGGATAATCAGAAAATCCAGCAATCCAGCCATTCGTATCACTATTAAAGGTGAAATTTAACTTTATATTTTGATTATCGGGAGAAGGAATGACTGGTGTCAAACTCGGTAAAGTCGATAAAGAATTTTCATTACCGCCACCACACGATATTAGTGAACTGAGGATGATTACAATAAATGCAGATACAATAATTTTTTTTGAATGAAACATAAAGCTTACAGTAAAGTCTTTACTATATCCTGTCAAATAAGATCAAAATTATGAATATGAATATGAATATGGATACAGTAATAAAATTGGACCCCATAAATTGAACTGTTCAATCCAAAAATAAGAGTATTTAAAAGCACAAGAAAAACAAGGATTAGGTAGTGGTGATGGGGGAGTAATTAATTGAATTAAATTTGAATATTATTATTGTGAAACAAATCGACCCCTCACCTTCTCGTTGCCCTTGAACCCATTGTTGTTTTAATTGTATACATACGCCTTGATTGTCAGTCACACTATGGTGCTATAAAAGGACTGGAGAATATATTGTGAAAATTTCAACCGCTTATGCCTATTTTACTTGGTTGTGGTATTAGATTATTTGGCGGCTTATCATCAAGTATAAAAATAAATAAAGTGAAAAAACATATAAACCTGGCATGGTTCAATTTGAATACAAAATTAATAATGAATTACTCAGAAAATTCTGATGTAGTTTTGGATTTTTGGTAATTTCAAAACTGACATCTGTTTTTACTGTTTAGGAATCTACATATTTAACCCATGTTTGGGTTCTGAAAAAAAGAAAAACATATCCACGAACATTTAGTTTTTCTTTATCACGCCATATTTCACATTCATATGTTGTTCCCGTTTCTGGATCAAGAATTTTACCATCTTTCCATTTACCATCTTCAAATCTCAATCCACTAATAATTTGCATCCCAATAACTTTTTTGTCTTTTCGGTGATCGGTACATTTATCACATAATGGATCCTGATCTTCGTCTAATTTATTAAATAGCTTAATAACTTCTCCATAGAGTTTATTATCTTTTTTGAATAATCGTACTATAGACTTTGGCTTACCGGTATTATCGTCGATCGTTTTCCAGGAGCCAAAGATACTATCATCTGCCATGCAGGCATTGCTTAACCCCAGACTAAACAGAATGGTCAACAATATTACTATTTTTTCTTTCATATTTTTCTCCTTCACAACCAGCGGCGGACTTTGGATTGATATTCTCTGTATTCTTCGCCAAACAACGTAGTCAGCATTCGCTCCTCCGGCAATATTTGAAAAACATGGATATAAAAAATGAATCCAACTATCCCAATCATCGCAGCCGGAGAATCGAGATAAATACACCATGCACTTAAGATAAATAACAAGCCAACATACATAGGATTACGGGTAATTTTATAGACTCCTGTATTCACAAGAGCAGAGGACTTTTGAGGTTTCAGTGGATTCACCGTCGTCTTGGCTTTGCGAAATATCAACAACCCAGAGAGATCAAAGAACACTCCAATTGCCATTAGCAAGCTTACTATAAGCACTTTAGGCACAAATTCGATTTCAATTTTTGGCTGATAACTGGCCATCCACCAAATCAATATGCCGAAGGCCAGGGCAATAACGGGGGGTGGTATTTTGGTTTCAAGTGCTTTCATCATTTAAATCCTCACTGATATTGCAATCAACAACAGAACTGTTAATCCAATCTTCTTTTTCATATTACTGTTCTTTGTTTTTGGCTTTATAAATATGTCATCTATAACGTGTTAGCTTTAAATGCGCCAACTTTAGTGTTAAAAATGCTTAGCTGAGTATAGAATATAAAGTCCTAGTCGGGAAATATTGACAGTTCAGGTCATGTTTTTGGCTCGAGAAGACAAATGGTGGACAATAGTAATGGCTGAGCACCGATGCACGACAGTGACAGTACGAATGGTACTCAAGGCCTGCGAATCCACAGGTGTTGATACCGATGAATTGTTAAATTTAGCCGGGATAGATCGGGAAACTGCCGAGCACCCTGACGGGGAAGTCAGTTTTAGTCAAATGCGTGCCTTTTGGCAAAATGCTTTTCGACTGTCCGGTGATCCACTGTTGGGTATGCATACCGCGCAACATGTGGAAATCGGCGACTATAAATACTTAGATTATCTCACTATACATGCCGCAACAGTTGGTGCTTCCATTGAGAATATTTGTCGTTATACGGCGCTTATCAATACCTGGATTCATTGGGAGATCCAGGAGCGAGATAATGAAATATCTGTGTGCATGAGCTCTAATGCCGGTATGATTTCACCGCACTCGTATGAATTTGTTTTTTCTTTTATTACAAAAAGACTACGTCAGATCACCACTGAGGATTGGATTCCTAAACTGGTATGCTTTCCTTTTCCGCCACCGGCTGACTTACAACCCCATAACGATTATTTTAGAACCACTTTGCAATACGATTCACCGGTGGGTGAGTTAGTGATATCTCGCGATAGTTGGAGTGAGTCTTTATCTAGCAGTGACCAACAATTGATGAGTGTCCTGGATGAGCACGCACGCATGTTATTGGCGCAACGCCCTACGCCTGATGATTTTATTGGTCAGGTTCGACAAGTGATCGTGCGTGAATTGCATGGTGGCGAGACCCTACGCGATAACGTTGCAGAGAAGTTGAACATGAGTCCACGTACTCTGCAAAGACGTCTTGAAAAACAAGGTGTTGCCTATGCAGACTTGGTGGATGAGGTGCGTACAGATTTGGCTAAAACCAAATTGCAGGCTTGTGATTTATCTCTGTCTGAGATTGGTTTTCTGCTTGGTTTTTCTGAACAAAGCTCCTTCAATCGCGCCTTTAAGCGCTGGACCGGCAAAACCCCTCGAGAATATCGTCGCGAGGCCTCGAAGTAATTAGCCTAAACTGTGTTCCTATGTGAGTCATACAGCGAAGCTGTTCTACATAAAATAAACCATGGTTTTATTTTAATTCGGGGTCGGAGAACTAATTCGGGGTCGGAGTAAAAACTATTGTCTATATTTGTTATATGTTTTATATATTAGATTTTAAACAAAAATATGATATACAGCAGCTGTATAATTGAGTGAAATACAGAGTCTGTATAATCAATTGTTAGATTTTGTAAGTTGGGGCATTTAAGGTTTACTTAATTGCTCATGTATTTTTTGTAACTCACTCTGTATT
>CAYREN010000398.1:0-4857 GCA_964423255.1 uncultured Roseivirgaceae bacterium
AATCTCATTATAAAAAAAACATTCCTATTTTCCCGTGAATATATTTGATAGAAAGGGCTGTTGTTTATTGCTGGTTTGATTTGGTTATTTGGGTTTCTGAAATTTGCAGACAGACCTCGCAACTGATGCGGGGACTACCTAAGGTGGAGTAGGTTACATTAAAAAATCTGCATATAATTCCCTCCAATCAGGATTCATTTCATATATTAAGTTTTCCTTCCATTGCCTTTTGTACTTCTTTAATTGTTTCTCCCGTAATTTCGCAGGTTCCATGTCTTTGAATTCTTCATAGAAAACAAGTTTGTTTACGTTATATCTCTTAGTAAATCCATCATACACTTTGTTTTTATGCTCAAATATTCTTCGTTCAACATCATCAGTATAACCTTATATAAAGCACAGTATGGTTTTTATTAGTGACCATGTAAACAAAATATTTCTTCATTTAAATAGAACGATTGCCTGACAGTAAAAATATAAAAATAAAAGACATTGCCGGCCAGGCAGATCCGAGGACTATCGAGAGCTATCATTGCCAGATTTATCAGTATTGCCGGACCTGTTCCGGCATCTGTCTGCGATTTGCAAGAATGCCTTCAAAAAGAAAAAGCCTTAATTATCCATGAACAGGAAGAATTAGGCTGTTGCTTTTCGCTGATTTGGTCTGCGTTATTTGGATTTGTGGCTATGGGCAAACAGGCCCCAGAATAAATCTGGGGACTACTCAGTGCAAGTCCGAGGACTATCGCGATCGTCTTGCCGGATTTATTCCGGTATCTGTTTGAGGTTCGCAAGAATATCAAAATGGCAATGCTCAACTCAATCAAAATACCCCAAAACATCAGGCTTTTGATTTTGCCAAGGTTTCTGAGCTTTATTGTTTTCTGAAAATAGCCAACAGACCCCAGAATCCAGATAGAAATCGGGAGGAACTATGGAAAAGGCAGATTCTGGGATTCCATTTACTCAGGTGTACCGTAAATTTTATACCATTCCGCACCTCTTTGTTCGTACCAAACTCCATCCTCATCTTGTTTGTATAAAGCCCCATCAGCATCGGTATAAATACTCTCTCCTTTGTTTTTTAAGATTACCGGATTCATGGGGTCATTTCTTCTGACAGTCTCAGTTTTAATAACACCTACTTTTCTATTATTATAAATATTTACTGGATCTATGGGTTTTTCATCAACTTCGTGGTCAACGGTTAATGACTGACCCTGGTAATAATACTGATTGTATGCCGCCTGGTTCCCCATACCATATCCGCCATAGCCTCCGTATCCCCCATAATAACCTCCGTATCCTCCATAATATCCCCCCATGCCATAACCCATCATAGGATATCCAAAACCTCCGGAAGACGCATAAAAACTAATATTGGGTCCTTTCTTTTTCTTTTTTGCACCATGTCCATAGGTCGATGGTCTCGAAATGTATTTAGTACCATACCATGGTTTGTAGAGATACCCTGTGCCATGATAGACCGTGCCATGATAAAGAAAAGCTCCAATATATCCAGCAGAATAGCCGACATAAACTATTTCATCGGTGTAATCATAAATGGCAACAAACTTAATATTAAAAACAGGACAACTTGGTGGAATTTTCTGCACACCTTCCGGAAAATGATCAGATACCTTCCATGGTCCTTTTGGACTTTCAGCCTTAAACCACACGGCTTCATCAACAGCAAAGTAATTCGATTTATTATCTTTTATTATACTCCCACTGGTATTTACAGCATATGATAATTCTGTACCATCTATATCTACAAATTGGGGCTCTCCATCATATTCAACATCCATTATTGCCTTTTCTCTATCGATAATAGCAGTTTGAGGAATTGCATTATCCAAAGCGGCGCTAATGGATTCCGGAGTACCCGGGACGCTCAATCGAATATGTGCAACAGGCGAGGAGGGAGGTATCTTGCTAAAAACCTCCGGCAATTTTTCAGGTGAAACAAACAACCAGGACCCTCTTTCCAGTCGTTTGGTTTTGTACCACCTACCGGAAATCAAGATATAATAATAGTCGGTATAAGAATCAAATAGAATTTCATCATCGGAATTGGAAATAGTAAACAAGTTTTCATGCAAAGATTTTATTTCCGGCTCTCCTTTAGTTTGAATCAATTCTGCAGGTTGCTGTGTAACAATAAGTTTTGGAGGAATACTGAAATTTTCTTCTTTATTGGTTTCTGTAGTAAGTTTGCCCGCATTTGTAACTAGTTGACTGATATAGGTCGGTGGCGTCTGAATAGTTTTCCATCCAACAGTTGGATCATTCGATATATACCACACATTTCCACCCGTAAAATAATACTGTTGATCGCTGGCGCTTTTTATAATAAAATGTGGGGAATTAACCACATACTGATAAAGTTCAGATCCATTTAAATTTGCCATTATTGGTTCACCATCAATAAAAAGCAACACTGCAGGAACTTTAGAATAATATATTTTTGGAGGATTATTTTTTAAGTTTTCACTGTATTCATTATTAATATCTATTGTCTGAATAGCTTCATAAAATCTTCGCAAATTGCTATTGAAATGCCACTCTTCAGAAGCTTCGATAATGAGCTTTTGCAATCCTTCAATATTCTCTGCTTTGGCATTCGGAAAATTTGCGTTAACTACCTGAATATCTGTAAAATGAACTTCGTTACTTTCAGCGTTAGTTAAAACTTTACAATTGAACCATAAGGCACCAAAAATCGGCAGATGTTCTCCGTCAAATAAACTAAAAGCAGCTCTGGCATCAAGTATATTATCTTCATATCTCTCTGGGTCAGGTTGGTAAAAAGTAAGCGTAAATCCATCCAATTCTATTTGTTTTGGCCAGTAAGATTTATTGTCCTGAGCATGGATATTTGATGCAAATAATAAAATGCTGAATAGTGTGATGTACTTTATCATAGGATTAATTATTTCAATATTCAAACATATAACTTTTATATGAGCAATTGCATTATTTATTTGGTTCTACCTCGAACCCTCCTGTCTGCAGGTTTAATTGGAACTGCCAGTCATAAACAATTAGTAGAGTAGAATATGATAGTCATCCTGAATTTATTTCAGGATCTGTTGAACCAGAATACAAATCCTGAACTGAATTCAGGATGACATTTTCCTTTGTATCAAAATGAAATCATTTATTAATTTAACTCCTTTAATTTCGTGGTAGAACCATTTATATTTTACTTAGTTATTTGTACTTTTCTGAAATAGAATTTATCCATTATAAAAAAAATCATGGCAAAAAGGAGAGAATTTTTGAAATCAGCGGGAATGATATCAGCTGCGCTTGCAGTTGGTGGCTCAAATGTTTCATGCTCAAAAAATAGTGAAGCTGACGATACCAATGAAAAGAACGGTAAAGTAAATATTCGAACGCAACGGTTCAACATGAGTGGATATGCTGCACCACCAATTGAAACTGTCAGGATTGGTTTTATTGGCCTGGGCCACAGAGGACCTTCATCACTAAGAAGACTAAGTCTTATCGAAGGAGTAGAAATTAAAGCTTTGTGCGATATCAGGCCTGAGAGCCTTAAAAAAGGTCAAAAAATATTGGCAGATTTTGGCTTGCCTCCGGCAATAGAATACGGAAAAAATGAAGAGGACTGGAAAAATATGTGTGAGCGTGATGATATTGATCTGATATATCAAGTGACCCCCTGGAGGCTGCATACATCTGTTTCCGTTTTTGCTATGGAACACAATAAGCATGCAGCAGTAGAAATGCCGGCTGCATTAACAATCGAGGACTGTTGGAAATTAGTGGAGACATCTGAGAAAACTAAAAAGCATTGTATGATGCTGGAAAATTGCTGTTATGATTTTTTTGAATTACTCACACTCAATATGGTTCGCCAGGGTGTATTTGGAGAACTAATCCATGCAGATGCAGGCTACATTCACAATCAAATTGAGATCGCATTTAGGAAGAATAATTATCCGGGCATGTGGTTATTGAAAGAAAGTCAAACGCGAAATGGGAATCATTACCCAACCCACGGTTTGGGTCCTGTATGCCAAGCGATGAATATCAATAGGGGAGACCGTTTAAATACTCTGGTCTCCATGCAATCTAATGATTTTTCTTATGGCCCCATGGCTACGGAAATGGCAAAGGAAGATTCGTTTTATAAAAAATACGACACCAATTCGTACCGTGGAAATATGAATACATCGATTATGAAAACTGAGCTTGGAAAAACCATCATGCTTCAACATGATGTGTCGAGCCCACGGCCTTATTCAAGAATTTATATGGTGAGCGGTACAAAAGGTTCGGTTCAGAAATGGCCCGAGCCGCAAAAAATTTCCATTGATGGTCACAATTGGTTGGATGATGAGGAAATGAAGGCTATGGAAAAGAAATATATCCCGCCAATAATTAAAAAGATTGGAGAATTGGCAAAGCAAGTCGGAGGTCATGGAGGCATGGATTTTACCATGGATTGGCGTTTGATTGATTGTTTGAGAAATGGATTGCCCCTAGACCAGGATGTCTATGATGCGGCAACCTGGAGCTCAATTGTTGGACTTACGGAGTGGTCTGTTGCCAATGGTTCACAGCCCATCAAAGTGCCGGACTTTACTTGTGGAGCCTACAAAAATAATGACCCTATTGACATAGAATTTAAAGCAGGAGGGGGGACTACTGGCGTGAGAAAGCAATATATTAGTTAGTATAATTTATCGTACCAATGACGTAATCCCAAATAATCGTCCTCGCAGGGTCTCTTTAGGACACCGCAAAGCTGTGGGGTCTCCAAAAGGAAGACCCCACAGGGACTTAATTTATTTTTTACGTCATTCAAATATGTGCGTTTTGAAAAAATGT
>CAYREN010000399.1:0-4823 GCA_964423255.1 uncultured Roseivirgaceae bacterium
CAGACAATAGCATTTTTTCCCTGAAGGTTAACATTCATATTTGTATGGATATATTCATGATTTTCATATTAAAAATATTGACAATATTATTTACCCTTTTGCAGATTTAGAATTGTGTTGATAATGTGATACATATTTTTAGATATAGTAGAATTACACTCTTATTTGTTCAAAACACAATTTTAATAACTTTTTCATGTCACTCGGGTGAAACGAAACATCCCAATGCCATTTCCCAAAACCACCATGACTATTTACTGCATTAATCCATTCGTTTAAGAATTCTCTCTTGGTTTTATTTTGCTGACTATCTACCCCTTTTGTTTCCAAAATCATGTATTCTCCATTGGCTAAACGAATAATAAAGTCAGGAAAATATCTCCTTATAACTCCTTTGTGATTGTAGAGAATGAAAAATCCTAAATGGTCATTTTTCACAAACGATTTTACCAAGTCAGATTTGTCCATGAAGTAAGATTCGCTTGCTTCCCAACCACTGTCATAAACACTATGGCTAATATGTGACTTGTCAGTCCACTCACAAGGCTTACTTGTATACCAAGTTCTTACATCACCCGTCGAACGAATTGGTCTTTCCTTGTCAAAAATTGGAGAAAGTTTTTCGGCATTTTCTGCCCTGATTTCTGACCAAATATGTTGAATAATCTTATTCATATTCAAGATGATTAGGATGTTCCTTTTAGTGTCATCTTGATGAAATAGGTCATTCTTGATTGCAATTTTATCAGAGTTGATAAACTCATCAACAATTCTGACTACTTGAGCCAAAAAAACTTCTTTACTTCCTTTCCAATCAGGTCGTTTTTCAGAATTATAGATTGTTGAAGCAATTCTAAATACGATAGTCTGAACCCTGGTGTCTTCAGCAATTTTTTCTAATCCAATTTCAGATTTAACCTTTGAATTTGCTTTACCTGCTATTATTGCTCCAAGTTCTGCTTCTGTAATAGATTCGTAAGGGTCAATCTCTAAAGTTTTTACCGTTTCCCAATCTATGGATAGTTTTGGTTTATATACATGGTCAATTCTTAGAATATTAGGCCATGATATTTCATGTTCAACTTTTTCTGGAACAGGTTCTATTTTTGTTTTTGGTGGTGGCGGAGGTGGGGGTGGTCCATCACCACCTTCATGCGGTAAGAATGTGAATGGAACTCCAAATATGTTTACATATTCTGCTACAAACAATCCATCTTCTCCTACATCATAAGAAACTCTTCTTAAACCCCTACCAATAACTTGTTCACATAATAACTGACTTGAAAAAGCGCGCAAGCCCATAATATGAGTAACTGTCTTTGCATCCCAACCTTCTGAAAGCATTCCAACAGAAATCACATTTTGAATTTGCTCACCGGGTTGTCCTTCTTTACCAACGGTATCAACGGTTAGTCTTAAAAGTTCTGCTTGTTCTTTTTTAGATAATTTTGGTTTACCGTCTGTTGAATCATCCTCTGATTTGGTAGTCAAATCAATAGTTTCTGTTTCAGCTTCTGCTTTTTCTAAAATCCTACTATCAATTTGTAATGTCTTGTCTGGATTACATAATTCAGGAATTAATATTTGATTGTGGTCAAAAGCATATTTAATACGTGATGATGTTTCTGTACGATTCGCAACCGTAATCATAACGGGTGGCACATTGTGACCAATTTTTTCCCAATCTTTTTTTGTTTCAAGCCAATCTTCTCCTAAAAGATAAAAGGCGTTGATTATTAAATCTGGTAATGGCTCTGATTCGAGTGCTTTCCCGTTTATATTATCTTTTACTTCATCATCCATGTAGATATGATAAAGTTTGGATTTAAGTTCTTTGGTTCGTGCACTATTATCTCGAACAACAACTCTTGGTGTTTTAACCAATCCAGATTCAATGGCATCATTTAATCCAAAATCTGAAACAATCCATGAGAATAATGCTTCATCAGAAGCTTTTTTCCCTGATGGAGAGAATGGAGTTGCCGAAAGGTCAAAGCATTTTAAAATACCTCTATGTTTATTTATCCTATCCAAACCACCAACCCAAATAGTTGCCTCCTCCGCACTGTCCTTGTCAGAACCTGTTCTTTGATATTTACCTACAGCATCAGGATTAACGCGCCAAGCGTGGTGAGCTTCATCATTTAAAACAATGATGTTTCGAGCATTAGACATTTCGCCCAAAACTTGTTTTATGTATGCTTCTCCACTGATTTCCATTCGTTGGCGTTTGTCCACCGAACGGAGATAACCCTTTTCAACTTTTGCATCAATTTTATCTTGGGTATCCCAAGCTAAAGCATGCCAGTTATGAATGATGATTTTACCTTGTCTCAACTTATCCATCAAGGAAGCTGGAACGATATTAAATTCTTCGTAGTAGTTTTCTTTGTTAGTAGGTTGTAAAACCTGAAGCCTACTTTTTACAGTTAGACCTGGAGCAACTACTAAAGCATATTTACTAAAGCGAGCATCTGTTGGATTGGTAACCTTGTTCAAGAAATTCCATGCAATAATCATGGCCATGATGATGGTCTTACCTGAACCGGTTGCCATTTTACTACACCAACGTTCTATTTCACCTCCATCTCCTTCAATATCAATTCCAACCTTGTCGGCAGCAGGAGCTTCTAATAGCCATATTAAGGTTTCTATGGCTTCTAACTGACAAAAGAAAAACCTGCGGTCTTTTCGTTCTTCAGGGTCTTGCCAATGTTCTAATAATCGTTTTGTTATACCTGTAACACCAGGATAGCCTTTATCTTTCCAGGCTTTAATTCTTGGCCTGATTTTATTAACGATTTCTATTTCTACAAAAATACCCGGGTCGTCAAATGCTTTGGAGTTTGGTGTTGCCATAACATAACCCGCAGGTCTTCTACCATCTTTTATGGAGAAGTCCCTGTTTTCTCTATCGTAAGACCAATGTTGTTTTGGTTCTTCATGCGGGCTGTTTATTATGAGCTTATCAATATTCTTTGCCATTATGCAATGCGCTTTAGAAGCTTTCTACTCAGATCATCTTTGGCATCCAAAGAGCTAATCATGTCACCGGCCACATTCATTAACCTCTTGGCATCATTTTTTGGGATTGTATCAAAATCCTGAAATATAATAAGAGACTCAAAGTCAGTATTATGCCTTATTAATCTTTTCAGAATTATTGTCGTAAGCCTTGCTTTGTCTCTATTCCCAATACCGAATAAAAATAGCGGTTCTGTTTTGCCTTTAATAAAATAGTCAATTGGGTAATCTTCAGCATTTTCCATTTGTGAATAGACATAATCCATTTTCACTTTCTCTGAGTCAACTATATTGTAAATTCGCTCTTCCAGATCCTCATAAAATGTATTCTCTACTCTAGCTCTGTTTAAATAGGTGAGGTCATATATTTTGGTAATGCCTTGACCTAATTGAAATATATTTACATGGATATCATCACTTGTCGATTCCAAATAGAACTCACCATCATCTTCTTTCAGTCCTGTTTCCAATAAAATCTGATTCATTAAGTCATTCCTTGTGCCTTTACGAAAAATGTCTATATCGTTTTCATAACTCAATTGCATCAATGTATGACCTGAGTCTGTAACCCTAAATCCACCAGTACCCATTTCTTTCAAGTATATCTGATATGGATCTCCATCAGGGAAATGAAATGGTGTTTCAATCCTCATCAAATGCTCGTTTTTTTTACTAATTCTAATATTTGCACAAAAACTACTACATAGTTTATTTTGCAATTTTTCAATCTGTGTCATAGTTTCCATAGTTTTAAAATAATGAAGGTTGATCAGGATTTGATGTTAAACCTGTTATATTACAGTCCTCTAATAAACAGTGTAATGCACCACCTAACGTATTGTATCGTTTTGAAGATTCAGCAAAACCATCTGCTTTTCCTGTTTCATCCAAATACCTTTTGGTAGCTTTATGTATATGGCACACATACCCTAAACGTACTTTTTCCAATTTATTAGGATGGTCATGACTTGGTCCATTATAGCGTATTAAAGTGAAAGTTTCACCGCTTGGTAGAATCCATGACAACCCACATGAAAACGCATCTTCCATTCCGGGTTTATAGTTCTGTCGTAAGTATAAGTTATAACGATTACCTTCTTCATCAGATACAATATAGGTAACTCGCTCATTGCCCAAACCTCTCTTTTTCCGAGCTCTTGGATTTTCGACCTGCTTTTTTACTTTAAGTAGGTTTTCAATTAATAAGTCGGTAATAACTTCTAATCCCATATTTATATAACTCGTAAACTTTCAATTCCTCTGTCATCAATAATTTTAACAGCAATTGCACTACCCGGCACGAATTCCAAAGATGTTGTGCCTTTAAAGGCTTCAATTTTTTCTTCGTCTATTTCTGCTTTTAAATTCTTAGCCAATTTTGCCCAACCATCTTTTGCACCCGCCATTGGGAAAAACACTTGTGAAGGAAATAAAGAACGATTGTCGTAATCTGTATCGAGCATCCACATGGCAATGTTCTTTTTGCCACCGCTTTCTACATTTCCAGTTTTGGGATTGTAGTAGTCAAAACCCATTACTTCAACCTGAACTTTGTTGTTTTTTAGCTTGTGTACTTTAATGTCAGGTTGACCAACTAACCAAAAACTTTCGTTACTACTGCGTTTCTTACGTAAATCATCCGTAAGCATATCGGCATTCATTTGGGCTTTTATCAATTGCATTCCTGCAATGGCAGGGGTGAGTTCGTCAATGTCTTTGGCCGCTTCTTCATCAAATTGAAAAGCACAGAAAAGTAGCATATCAGGTTTTAATGCTCGGGCTTCTTGCCAAGCATTTTC
>CAYREN010000400.1:0-4815 GCA_964423255.1 uncultured Roseivirgaceae bacterium
ATTATATGTTTACAGCCATGGGCAGGTTTGACTATACACCTCAGGATTGCTTTGACTTTCATGATTCTGCTCAAAATGAAATCGTACCCATTTTAAACCAACTTGCGAAAAACAGGAAAGAAAAATTGTCTCTTTCGGAATTGAAACCCTGGGATAAAGCAGTTGACCAGACAGGCAAACCACCTTTAGTCCCATTTGACAATATCGAAGATTTAATTCAAAAAACAATAACATGCATTAACCGACTTGATCCTTTTCTTGGAAATTGCATAAAAGTAATGCAAGACATCAAACATTTGGATCTTGATTCTCGAATTGGTAAAGCCCCCGGTGGGTATAACTATCCGCTTTCTGAAATTGGGATTCCTTTCATTTTCATGAATGCCACGAGTACCCTTCGCGACCTGGTTACATTTTTACACGAAGGAGGGCATGCCGTGCATTCTGTAGTAACCAAAGATCTTGAGCTGAATGATTTTAAGCATACACCATCAGAAGTTGCAGAATTGGCCAGTATGTCAATGGAATTGATTAGTATGGATCACTGGGATATATTCTTTGACGATGAAGAAGAACTAAAAAGAGCCAAAAGAGCGCACCTTGAACAAATAATAGAAACGTTGCCCTGGGTGGCAATCATTGATAAATTCCAGCATTGGATTTATGAAAACCCATCACATACCAATGATGAAAGAAAAGCAAAATGGAATGAAATACTAAGTGCGTTTTCAGACAAAGTCACAGACTGGACGGGACTGGAAAAATTCAGGGATTACGTTTGGCAAAAGCAATTGCATCTATATGAGGTACCCTTTTATTATATCGAATATGGATTTGCCCAACTGGGGGCAATTGCAGTTTGGAAAAGATTTAAGGAAAATCCCCAAAAAGGATTGGATGGGTATTTGTCAGCTTTGAAATTGGGCTACACTAAATCTATACCGGAAATTTACAAAGCTGCAAATATTGAATTTAATTTTAGCAGAGAATATATTGGAGAGTTGGTCGCTTTTGTGCAGCAAGAATTAGAAAATCTTTAAGGAAATCTAGCCATTGTCATTATCTTGAAATATGACAATGGCGTTTAAAAATCAATAATTGACGTTCATCATAGAATCGTCTTTTGCCTCTAATATACTCTCCTCTTTCATCAAATATTTATCAACCTCCCTTGCAGCTTCTCTTCCTTCGGTAATTGCCCAAACAACCAGAGATTGACCCCTGCGCATGTCACCGGCAGCAAATACATTCTCGATATTTGTTTGATAATTATTGGTATTTATGTTGCCTCTTGCATCGAGTTCAATATCTGTTTTCTCTCTGATAATATCAGTTTCTCCATGAACAAAACCAATTGCCAATAGTGCCAAGTCACATGGCAAGTCTTTTTCAGAACCTTTAATTTCTTTAAACTCAGGTTTCCCCGAATACCCAATATCCCATTTGATATCCACAATTCGCAAAGCTTTTACATTCCCACTTTCATCGGAAATAAACTCCTTGGTTAAAATGGACCATTGCCTATCAACACCCTCTTCCTGAGAAGTAGAGGTTTTTAATATCATGGGATACTTAGGCCATGGATCTTTATCAGATCTTTCAGCTGGAGGTTTACCAAGAAATTCTATTTGTGTTACAGATTTAGCTTTGTGCCTGTTAGATGTTCCTACACAGTCAGAACCTGTATCTCCTCCACCAATTACAATTACATGTTTTCCTTCACCAGAAATGGAAATATCTTCCGGAATTAAATCTCCTGCCACTCTTTTGTTTTGTTGGGTAAGAAAATTCATGGCAAAATGCACACCTTTTAAATTTCTTCCCCTGATTCTCAAATCTCTTGGCTTGGTAGATCCCCCACAAAGAACAACAGCATCCACTTCATTGACAAGTGTATAAAATGGTAGATCAACCCCAATATTTACTTTTGTCTTAAAGGTGACGCCTTCGGCTTTCATTATCTCTATTCTTCTATCAATAAATTGTTTTTCCAATTTAAAATCCGGAATTCCATAGCGAAGCAAACCTCCAATTCTATCTGATCTTTCAAATACGATCACTGTATGACCAGCTTTGTTGAGTTGCGCAGCAGCTGCCAAACCAGATGGTCCAGAACCTACAACAGCTACTTTTTTTCCTGTTCTAAATTTGGGGATATTTGGTTTTATTAAACCAAGGCTAAATGCTTTTTCGATAATTGATTTCTCAATGTGTTCTATTGCTACTGGTGGTTTATTAATTCCCAACACGCAAGCCGATTCACAGGGTGCCGGGCATATCCTGCCGGTAAATTCCGGAAAATTATTGGTGCTCTGTAATATATCAACCGCCAATTTCCAGTCTTCATTGTAAACAGCATCATTAAACTCAGGAATGATGTTCCCTAATGGGCATCCGGTATGACAAAAAGGTACCCCGCAATCCATACAACGAGCTGCCTGCTCATTGGTCTTTTTATCATCAAAATCAAGATACAACTCATTGTAGTCGTTAATTCTTGTTTTGGGGTCTCTCTTTCCCGGCAACTCTCTATCAAATTCTAAAAATCCTGTTGGTCTTCCCATTGATATAATTAAATAGCTTCTTCCAATTTTTCCTTTTTTGCTAATAGCACACGCTTATAATCACGTGGCATTACTTTAATAAATTTTGATTGAACCTCTTCCCAATCATCCAAAATTAATTTTGCAACAGAACTTTGAGTATGTTTATAATGATTGCCTATTAGTCCTTTAACTGTGGCAACATCTTCATATTCCATATCATCAAAATCAACAAGTTCCTTATTGCAAAAATCACTAAAATCTCCTTTTTTGTCATATACATAGGCAATTCCTCCACTCATTCCCGCTGCAAAATTTCTACCAGTAGCTCCTAGGATTACAGCTATTCCACCCGTCATGTATTCACAACCATGGTCTCCAACACCCTCAACAACAGCTTTTACTCCAGAATTTCTAACACAAAAACGTTCTCCAGCCTGCCCACGAATATATGCTTCGCCTGAAGTTGCTCCATAAAAAGCAACATTCCCGATTATAATATTCTCTTCAGGAATAAAATTTATTTTCCTGTCCGGATAAACAATTAAATGAGCTCCAGATAAACCTTTTCCAAAATAGTCATTTGCTTCACCTTCCAATTCAAATCTAATTCCTCTTGCTCCAAAAGCTCCAAAGCTTTGGCCGGCAGAACCTCTTAATTTTATATCAATCGATCCATCTGGCAATCCTTTGCTACCATAGACTTTGGAAACCTCATTGGAAAGAATAGCCCCTACAGATCTATTTATATTTATAATATTAAAATCTGCTTTTATCTGGCTGGCATTTATCAAAGCAGGTTTTGCAACTTCAAGTATTTTCCAGTCCAAAGCAAGCTCCAATTCATGATCCTGAGAAGTACTACAAAAAATTCCAGTAGTATCTTCAGCAGGCTCCTTGAAACAAATAGGGCTAAGATCTAAAGTTTTTATTTTCCAGTTATCAATATTCGACCGCATTTTAAGCACATTGGCTTGACCAATCATTTCGTCAACAGTTCCAAAACCAAGTTCAGCCATGATCTCTCTCAAATCTTCTGCCAGGAACATAAAAAGATTGACTACATGGTCTGCCTTGCCGGAAAACAATTTTCTCAGGTCTTTATTTTGTGTGGCTATTCCAACCGGGCAAGTGTTCAGATGACACTTTCGCATCATTATACATCCTTCAGTTACCAGAGCTGCAGTAGCTACACCCCATTCTTCTGCTCCTAAAAGGGCCGCATAAGCAATATCTTTTCCGGTTTTTATCTGCCCATCAGTTTGAACAACAATTCTATCCCTCAGTTTATTCTTTACTAAAGTCTGGTGAGTTTCTGCCAATCCTAATTCCCATGGTAATCCAGCATGTTTTATTGAACTTATAGGAGATGCCCCCGTTCCACCATCATAACCCGAAATTAAAACAACGTCTGCTTTTGCTTTTGAAACTCCAGCAGCAATTGTTCCTACTCCAGCTTCAGAAACTAATTTTACATTAATTCTTGCCTCACGGTTGGCATTCTTTAAATCATGAATTAATTGTGCAAGATCTTCAATAGAATAAATATCGTGATGAGGAGGAGGAGAGATTAATCCAACACCCGGAGTGGAGTTTCTTACTCTTCCTATCCAATCATCAACTTTATGCCCAGGTAATTGTCCACCTTCTCCAGGCTTTGCACCCTGGGCCATTTTTATTTGAAGCTCAATTGCATTAGTAAGATAATTACTTGTTACTCCAAAACGACCGGAAGCCACTTGCTTAATTGCTGATCTTTCCCAATCACCATTTTCTTTTTTTATAAATCTACTCTCATCTTCACCACCTTCTCCACTATTGCTTTTGCCACCGATTCGATTCATGGCTATTGCAAGTGTGCTATGTGCTTCATGAGATATCGAACCAAAAGACATCGCTCCAGTAGCAAATCTTCTAAAGATATTTTCTTTTGGCTCTACTTCCTCTATAGAAATTGAGTTTCGTTTTTTAAATTCAAGCAATCCTCTTAAAGTAGCAGCCTTTTTTGTTTGATTATTAACTTTTTCGGCATACTGCTTATAAATCTGATAGTCACCACGCCTTGTAGCCTGCTGTAATAATTGAATAGTTCCCGGATTAAAAAGATGATATTCTCCTCTTCTTTTCCATTGGTACACACCACCTATATCAAGGTTTTGGTTTAGCACAGGCTTATTCGGAAAGGCCAGTCTATGTCGTACGGAAACTTCTTTGGCAATTTCATCAAATCCCAAACCACTAAGTCTTGAAACGGTTCTAAAGAAACATTTAT
>CAYREN010000401.1:0-4813 GCA_964423255.1 uncultured Roseivirgaceae bacterium
TAATAATAATATAATTCCAATAATGGAGGAAATAACTTTTATAAGCTTATTCATTTCAATTCTATAGCCGTTTGCAACATTGCATCATGAATTACCAATCCAAGTGTAGGCCCGTAAAAACTGGCACTGGATTCATATCCACCCTGATGATATTCATCTTCAGTTAAAATATAACTGATCCATTCGTTGGCTAATCCTCCAATAACGGGATAGAGGATTCCTGCATTTTTTAATTGAGATTTGATGTCAATGCCCAGTTCTGCAATCATTTCTCCTGGCGATCCTACAATCAAAAGGTCACCTATTTTTAAAGCGGAGATGAAGGTACTTGTCGGAAAAACTTGTTCTAACAAAACCTGTATCTTTTCTTCATCCAGTTGGTATTCAGCACCTCCTGTTTCCATAAATGTTGGATGTGGTGTTCTTGTTGGAAGATCTATTTTATGGTGGTTGAAAACAAATTCATTCTTTTTTGAAGGTGATATTTTGTCATATATTTTCAGTGCATTTTTGGCCATTTTACGTCCATAGTTTTCTGCTTTTTCATAGTGACTGCCTGCAGACCTGGCAATGACAGACTGATCACCCTCTGCTCCATTATAATACATTGCAACTACACCGCCACCAATCCATTCTTCTAATTCTCTTTGCAAATATCCTGGCCATCCTCCAGATACCCACATATCATTTTCATCCATGATAGTCGGATGACCAGTCCAATTAATCAAAATAGCCAATGGATCACCACTTATCAGATCAACTTTTGTAACTGTTAATTCCTTGTCAATGGCTTTGTCACCACGACGATTTCTGTTAAGACCGTCCAAAATCACTTGTCCAGTTCCGATTTTTACAGGTTTGAGATTTACATCCGTTTCCTTAATTAATGCTGCCAATTTATCAACAACAAAATCCAATAAATCAGGTTGAAAAATGCCAATAGTTGCCATACCAAAAATATTTTTATTGTTTATTGCAAACATTTCCAGACTGGTGTGAGCATGGCTGGGCAATAGCAATATATTTTCTTTCGACCATCCATATCCATTTAATTTTTCGATGATCATGGGCCTGATATTTGGCGGAAAGCCAAGGATGTCCATAGTAATAATTACATATTTTTTTGAGCCATCTGAAATTACCAATGCTTTGGCTTTGATGTTATCGTGAATGGCATTGGCTGGTTTGCTCATTCTGGCACCATATCCTCCAAGTGTATATTTCATTTCCAATGGAGGGGTGAGAATCATTTCCTTTGCATTGGCTGTTAGAGCGGATTGTCCTAATGTGGAATTAGTTACTAACAATAACAATGACAAGATTCCTGGAAAATGAGAAAAGATCATAATAATTATTTTTTGAATACAAGGTAGAAATGTTGATGGTTTCATTAGTGATAAATTTGATACACCCCTTTGGTATATTGTAAAGTTTTGATGGTTAGTTTTTTTGAGTCAGCATCATAATTATAATCTTCTACTTCCAACAATTCCATGCCATCTAATTCAACTTTTTCAGGTTTGTTGTCTATGGATATTTTTAGAATATGTTGACAATTTTTACCCGTGAGGCTGATTTTCAAACTTTCATTTTCTTTTTCATATGATATAATCGTGCTTTTCTCGTACTCCCGATTTACTTCAAAAGTGTGCTTATCATTATTTGGAAATACTAATATTGTTAAATAGCCATCATCATTTTCATCGCCGATGTTGGTATATGATCTTTTAATATCCATAGGAATAATCGCGCCTTCTTTGATAAAAACAGGATATTCGTCCAATGGAAAATTCTTCTTGAGGGTAATTGGGCCTTCGAGGATTTTAGTATCATCAAACCAATACCGCCACTTCCCTTCCGGTAAACTGATCTCATTTTCTAATTCATCTTTATAAATTGGGGCAATCAATAAATCATCTCCAAACATATAATAATATTTTCCGAGTATGGGTGTTTGAAGTCTTCGGCCACCCTCATGTGCAGAAACTACATAATGATACATGTACGGAATCAGTTCATTGTGCAACCATGAATATTGACGAATAATTTCCAGTTCTAGATTACTTCGCTTCCATAACCTTCTTTCTCCATGACCGCCATTCATGAACAAACCACAAAATGTTGAAAACTGAGCCCAGCGGATATACAAACGTGAAGGGATTGTACCACCAGAAAATCCGGCAATATCTGAGCCGATGATGCTGTAACCAAGCTCGGCACTCTTGAGAATGCTTTCTATTGCCGACTCAAATCCCTCAATTCCTTCCAGGGCAATATCTATTTTCTTTTCATCTTTTTCCTCTAACATTTCATTTGTAATCCATTTGTGTTCCTGATCTCCAACCCAATTGACCGGCGAAGCATCAATGGGTGCAAATCCTTCAGGGTGAAATCCTCGATCTATGGATCTTGACAGGGTTACAAATTCAGGATTCTGCATAAGCCCATGTTGGTATTCGTCTCTATAGTAATGATCCATATAGGTTCTGGCTGTCATTAATCCGGACGATGTATTTTTATAAAATAAAGGAATTGGGCCTAAATTACTCCAAAAAAGTGTAGCTGTTCCATCTAGTTTCCAACCGTCAATACCCAGGTCAAATACTTGTTGCTGTAACCCTCTCCACCAGGTTACGGCCTCTGGATTGGAGTAATCTATAAATCCGCCTTTACCTTTCCACCACTTATTTTGAGTACCTTCAGAAACGAGGTATCCTTTGTCTTTTGCCTTTTCATACCATGACTCAGAATCCTTTAACTTAAGATCTTTATTGAAACTATTTACCATGGTCGTCATCCATAAAACCACCCGATAACCATCATCCTGGAGTTTAGTAAACCATTGCTTAGGTTTGGGATATAGCATGGTGTCGATATCAAAATCATTATATCTGTAACTCCATGGGCTATCGATTATTATTGTTCTGACAGGAATATCATGTTTTGCGTATCCCTCAAGTAATTCATCAACATATTCGGCGGTATTTACATCATCTTCCCAAAGCCAGCATTCCAAGGCCCACGTTGGAGTAAGTGGTGGATTCCCATGGCGTTGTGCGTTAAATGGCATTCCCCAAAATGGGTACACGATGTAAAAATAACCTAAGATCAACAGAGAGGCGATTCCGATGAATAAGGTTTTAGCTATTTTTTTTAATATCATTTTTTTGCTATTCAGTGTCTATTTTTATTTTAAGATAAATGCTTGATTGCGATAACGATTAAATTCAATAATGTTCTTTTTTATTCTATCATTGTCGCATTATTTCATTCTCTCATTAAATTCTAATAAACATAAATTGGATTTGTAAAAACCCATGATATCCATTGGCCATTTAGTTTCAAACTTGCCACTATTCTATAATTACCTGCTTTGTTTTGAATATCAATATCATATTCATAAACACCCTCTTTTTCATCGAAGATTTTCCCATTCCGATAAAGTTGATATTTTACCGGAAATGGAGAAACAGCTTTTATTAATTTGACTTGCTCAACTACAACAGAATCTCCTAAAATAGCTGATAATTCATTCTTGTCATTAGTACTGAAAAATTGAAATCCTTTGGCTTCTGCAAGGCTTTCAAAGCTAATAAATACGTGACCCTTGAGGATGTTTTCTTTAATATTTACGTTAGAAAATGTATCGCAAAACACATGGTTATTTACATAATTGAATGAACTGAAATATGGATCCATCTCCCATTTAAATGCCCATCCAAATTCATCGGTTTCACCAAGTAGTATGTTGTCAAGCCAATTGGGTTCTTCAAGAGAAATCCTGTCAGCATTTGGTCCCACCCATTCTACCTTTCCATCTTCATGATATCGCGCCCTGAAGTTATTGTTGTTATGGGCATCAACAGCACAAATTCCTACAATTTGCCTATCCATGTTGAGCCGATCCCAATTGGCAAGAATGGCTGTCTGATCGTCGTAAAGTTCTCTAAAACCCCAGTGAAGATATTTATTTCCATTGACTATGCTATTTATCACGAAAGGCAAAATACTGTCTTCGTCGAGAAGGTCGGTATGGATATTATATATTTCCATAGCTTGATAGTCGGGATTTTTCCAGCGATGCTTTTTTTCCGTATGAACGTATGTTACCATTCCTCCATTACTAACAACTTCTTTAATAAGCTGATTTTCATCTTTATTCCAGTCCAACACGATGCTGTCAAAGGGATTAACCATTAAACCTGTACCAGATTCTGTACCAGATTCTAAAATAATGCCTTCAAATGTTCCATGAAAACTACGAGGGAAAGTATCTAATTTTCCATGAGCATGGTCGGAAAAGAATATGAAGTTGAGCTTTGCTTTTTTTGCTGCATATAGAATTTCCGGTAGTGTTCCCCGGCTATCGTGCGACCAATAATTGTGCGAATGCATCAAACCTTTGTATTCGTCACGTAAAATATACTGGTTGGTTTTTTTGTATGAAGCCCATAAGTTTGCTCTTTCTTTTTCAAGTTTTGGGTAGGTGATATAATGCCGCCAAATGGATGGGCTAAAATAAAATAGAAATAGACCAAAAATGATGACTGATACTGTGATAAAAGTGTATTTGATAATTTGCCTTGCTGTTTTTAATAAATCCATATTTTAATTTTTCAATATTTGATTTAATAGTTTAATTCCATAAAAAGATGTCATTTTTCCCCTATAAATCAATATGAAATTAATTTGCTTAATAATTCAATCTAAGCCCTTATCTTGAGTAGTAAATATAGCTTTTGAAATTGAGTGTGCCAAAGGTCCAAATACAAAATGACATGAATCAAAATACTATTATTATTCACTAGTAAAC
>CAYREN010000402.1:0-4813 GCA_964423255.1 uncultured Roseivirgaceae bacterium
CAGTATAGTGACCAATTTTTATTCCCACGATAATATCAGGATATTCATTTATGCTCTTGACAGCCTGACTCACTTCCATATCAGTAATATTTTCTTGCTGGTCGTCACCGGTCATGCCCGATCCAGTAATATTAAGGAAAGCCAATATTCGTGTTTTTGAATGATCAATTACCTGCTCTTTAAATTTTGGGAAATTTCGCCATCCGGAAGTTCCCGCATCGACCACCGTTGTGATTCCTGCACGTAGCGTAAAGTCATCTGGAGAAAGACTACTAGATCCATCTGCAAATTTACCGGGTCTGCTACCAACAAAAACATGCGTATGAATGTCTATTAGTCCAGGGCAGACATACATTCCAGAGGCGTCTATTACCTTTTTTGCTTTGGACTCCGATATATTTTTTGCAACGCGGTATATCTTATCCTCCTTGATGGCAACATCCATAACATCATCAATTTCATTTTTAGGATCGAATACATGTCCATTTTTTATGAGAATATCAATATCCTGCGCTTTTAAGTTGTATGGATACATCAAGAGAGATAGAATGAGAAGGCAAATGATAGAAAGAGATTTCATAGGTATGGTTTAAATATTCTCAAAATAATTTTTTATAATATAGAGTTGTTGACAGACAGTAAGCTCACCTCGATAATTCATGATATAGTATTCAATTCCCTACCTCCTGTTAGTGCCCTTTCCATCATCTTAGCAAGATTTATATTTGTTTTCCATAGAAGAAAGAAGCACTCTTATTCTGATGCTTAATTACTCAGATTCAAATTTTTCCATACTTATTCCATTTAAATCCCAGACAACTTTACCTGCGCGCAGTGTTAATTCAGCCTCTAGTTTTCGATTTGCTTTTACATATTTCTTCCTAATATCAACATATCCAAATTCACCTTCCCGAAGCTTTAGTATTGCTATGTCAGCTTCCGCACCTACGCTCAGGTGTCCTAAGTCCGGACGGTGAATGACCTGGGCTGGATTCCAGGTGGCTCGCAATATCACATCTTCCAATGTCATTCCTATTGCCATAAACTTGGAAAGCACATTGCATAGATTCTTCATGCCGGCATTCATGCTTTGTGTATGCAGATCGGTGCTGATAACATTTGGTTTAAATCCCTGTTTTAAAGCTGGAACAGCCTGTCTCCAGGAGAAAGCACCGCCGCCATGCCCGACATCGAAAACTATACCCCGTTTTTGGGCCTCAAAAACGAAAGGTTTCACTTTGCCGTTTTCATCTACTATGGTTTCTCTACCGGAGGGTCCATAAGAAAATGTATGCGTAAACATATCACCGGGTCGTAAATGCTCCAGAAAAAGTGATTTAATTGAATTGGGCGGATCGTGTTCTCCAAAGTCCACCATGACAGGAACATTGGACATTTTTCCAGCTTCCACGGCCTTATCCACTTGAGTGAAATCGCCCCAGTAGTGAGAGGATTTGATTCCAACCAGAATTTCCGGAAACAGCCTGGTAATCATATGTGCAGTCATTTCCGGGTTCATGTCGCCGATATTCTGCTCTTCAAAACGACTCTTCATACCGGTGCCAACAATATTCAACAAGGCCAAAACTCTTGTATTGGCTTTATCAATTGTTTGTTCCTTAAATTGTCTGAAATTGCGCCATCCGGACGATCCCGCATCCACAACAGTGGTTACTCCCGATCTGAATGTAAATCCGTCAGGCATCACACTTGTAGCTCCATTTGCAATGTAGGCACCGGGTTCTTGTCCCATAAATACATGAACATGCATATCTATCAGGCCCGGGGTGACATAGAGCCCGGATACATCGACGACTTTGTTTGCCTCATCAGGATTTATATAAGTAGCAATGCGAGCAATTTTACCATCGGTAATTGCAACATCCATGGGGCTATTGATACCGTTTTTGGGATCGATTAAATGTCCTCCTTTCAGGAGTATGTCGTGCTGGGCATTGACATACTGTATCGATATCAGGAACAGTGCTATGAAAAAAAGCAAATATTGTCTTCGGCTTCTAAGGTTAGTCATCGTGTCTGTTTTTTTAATATTAAGTGGCCAATGGTGGTCCGCCTGGAATTGTAATTCTGTTTCGTTTATTACTGTAAGGGGTACGAATTCCTTTAAAAGTTGCCGTGAGATATTCCCCTAGATAAATCGATCCAACCAGTTTGTTATTTTTCATCTTCCCTGAAAACAGGTAAATCAATGAGTCACCAGGTATTCGATAATTACTTTTCATTTTTATTTCATCATCTTCTACCATGCCTATCAAATCTAAAAGCTCAAAATCGGTTTGGTGTCTCCCCTGTATCCAGTTGCCATCCTGTTCAATAAATAATTTATGAAAACTCTTACTGCTTGGAAAAGAGACTTCAATATGCCAGTGTCTGTTAATATCTACTTTGGCAGCATTCAGTTTGTCAGATATTGGTGCTCGTTTTTTTGATAATAAACCGTAGAGGCGCTCTGCTACCACCTCGGCATTACCCGGTTGCATCTGGTTTGGCGTAATATTTATGGACGTCCAATCGTTTGATGTCTTACTTCCAATGGCTATCAGAGTTTTATTTCTGGCTACTTCCTCAACTATTTCTTCTCCGGTGAAATTAAGCTGGTCAGGGGTTATGGCTGTACCCACTCGTGGGATTACCGATAATTGCTTTAGAATTTCTCTACGATTCATAGTATTAGATTTACTGACGGATTGGATTTCAATTTATGAAATTAACAAAGTAGTGAAATTCTACTAATAAGTAATAATTCAATGTAGCAATTAACATTTTATTAAACTACTTATCCAATTTAAATTCCTATAATTATCATGAAATATGGACCGTCTGGCTAATACTGATGATTCGTCTGATGACATTCTTGGGGGTCTACTCAAGGGGTTTGTTAGCAATTACAATTAAGGTCAATACCTTTTATACTAATTTCTTACAATAATTAGTTGTTAATTTCTGTTGTGGTGGAGCTTCAACATGATTTGCAAATCATAGTTAATTTTATTAACTATGGGGGACTTCGAATAATTCATTCGCATCAAAATTATATCTTACCACAACACTTGCACATATGATTTCATACAAAACAGAGCTTCGCCTTATCTAAATAATTATGCATAATTCATCTGAAAAGCGCTATAATTTTATTTTGATAATCACCCTTTTGCTTTTTGCAATATCTTCTTGTTCTCCCTTAAAAGATAATGAATCAACAATTCCAAAATTAGAACTGGAAAAAAATGGTGGACTGTATTTACCTGATGGTTTTGTAGCAGTTCCTGTAGTTAATAAACTAAAAGGTGCAGCAAGGCATATGGCAGTAAGTGATGTTGGTGATATTTACGTTAAGCTAAAGCAACCTCATGATGAAGGAGGAAATGCAGTTTTAAGAGATACTGATGGTGATGGAAGGGCAGATAGCGTAATATATTTTGGGGATTACAAACATTACGGAAGTCTAGGTACCGGAATGAGAATTTATAATGGATATTTATATTATAGCTCTCAAGTTACCGTATTCAGGCAAAAATTGATTCCCGGTCAAATGCTACCGAATCCAAAAGTTGAAATTATTTTTACTGAAGACAATAAAAAGAAATCTCGACAACACATTGCAAAACCTTTGGCTTTCGATAATGAAGGTCATATCTATATTGCATTTGGAGCCCCGTCTGATGCTTGTATGGAAAATGACAGGACACCGGGCAGCCCAGGTTTGGACCCCTGCCCTCAACTAGAAAATTATGGTGGAATATGGCAATTTGATGCCAACAAACTTAATCAACTACAAAAGGATGGGAAAAAATTTGCTACCGGTATTCGTAGTTTGGTCACATTGACCTGGAATAAATTCGATAATAATCTATATGCAGTGATGCATGGTCGTGATGGACTAAATCGATATTTCCCGGAAAAATTCAATCCATGGGAAAGTGCGCTTTTGCCATCTGAAGAATTCATGAAAGTTACTGAAGGATCAAACTTTGGGTGGCCATATTGCTATTTTAATCAAATGACTGGTGAGAAAGTATTGTCTCCCGAATATGGTGGCGATGGTGTTGTGATTGGAAGATGTGATACATTCGATAAACCTATATTGGGATTCCCAGGACATTGGGCTCCAAATGATCTGCTATTTTATACCGGCGATCAATTTCCTGAAAGGTATAAACATGGTGCATTTGTAGCATTTCATGGTTCAACGATACGTGCCCCATACCCACAATCTGGATATTTTATAGGTTTTGTCCCTTTCAAAAACGGCCTTCCCGAGGGTGACGTAGAAATATTTGCCGATGGATTTGCCAGAGTGGATACCATAAAAAATGTAAGTGATGCTGTTTTTCGTCCTATGGGACTAGCTGTTGGACCTGATGGCGAATTGTACATTGGCGAAACTGAAAAAGGTGCTATCTGGAAAGTTATGTTTACAGGCGCTAAAAATAGCTTCGGTAAAAGTCAATTGTCCAAAATGAAAGACAGAGAACTGTTACCTCATTTTAAAACTCCGGATGCCGATGCAGACCATCTCCTTTTGAACAGTTCGCCAGCGGCTAAGATTTACAATACCTATTGTGCGGCCTGCCATCAATTTGATGGAAGAGGTGACAAGGCTCGATATCCAACATTAAGAAAGACAAAGTGGGTAAACGGTGATAAAGAACAACTTATCAATATTGTTCTTAACGGAATGCAGGGAGAAATTAAAGTCCATAATAGAACCTACAGCAATGTAATGCCGCCACATAGCTTTTTGAACAATAAAGATGTCGCAGATGTACTCACTTTTATTCGATCAAATTTT
>CAYREN010000403.1:0-4801 GCA_964423255.1 uncultured Roseivirgaceae bacterium
GGAGGATTTCCTCGTACATTTATACCCTCATTTTCGTGGGGAGGTGCTGGAGGATTTAAAACATTTCAATTTTCTAAGGCATTGCAAGTGATCCCAAAGGTATTTGAGCGTCGGAAAAAAGAATTATTAAAAGAAGATATGGATATTCTAAAACATATCTTTGAAGCAACAAAAAAATACAGACCAAGATAGGTGTTAAAACCCATGATATTATCAAATATTCCAGGACTTCAAAGTGTAAAAGACAAACTTCTAAGAACCATAGAAAGTGGCAAGGTAGCACATGCTCAATTATTTTCAGGACCTACCGGAAGTGCTAATTTGTCTCTGGCCTTAGCTTATGCGGCGCTACTCAATTGCACACAAAAAGTCAATAGTGATGCCTGCGGTGAATGTCCCTCTTGTCTAAAAATTCAAAAATCAATTCATCCAGATTTACATTTTGTTTTTCCCGTAAGCTCTGCAAAAAATAAGACTGGCAAAGATGTGGTTAGTGATAGTTTCATCAAAGAGTGGAGGACATTTATTCATCAAAATCCTTACGGAGGACCTTATGAATGGTCTGTGGAGTTTGGTGGAGAAAACAAACAATTGAATATCTCAAAGGAAGAAAGCCGAAATATCATTAGAAAACTTTCTTTAAAGGCATTTGAGGGTGAGTATAAAATAATGATTATTTGGCTTGCAGAATATATGCATCCAACGGCAGCCAATGCATTGTTAAAATTACTGGAAGAACCTCCTGAGAAGACGGTGTTTCTGTTGGTTACTTACGACCATGAGCAGATCATTGGTACAATATTATCAAGAGTACAATTATTAAAAATCAGACCCTTCAACAAAGAAGAGATATCAAACTACCTAGTTGAAGAGCATGAACTTACACCTGACAGAGCCATGCAAATAGCAAATATGGCTTCGGGAGATTTAAATCAGGCTATTAAACTTATTGACGAAGTCGATGATGACTCACATCAATTATTTCAGGATTGGATGAGATTGTGTTTTTCCAATGACCAAGCTAAGATGGTTGAATGGGCTGAGACATTTAGCAAGTCAAATAAAATTAATCAAAAAGGACTTTTTCAATACGGTCTTACCATTTTAAGAGAATCTCTTCTGATGCAAAATGATGCGGTAGAGGCTGTGACCTTAACAGATTCCGAAAACTTATTTGTTACAAAATTTTCTAAAGCACTCAATCTGAGTAAGATTGAAAAGCTTTACAATAATTTGAATACAGCACTTTATCATCTTGAAAGAAATGGAAATGCAAAAATAATTTTTTTAGATACCTCTCTGCTCGTCACAGCCACTTTTAGAAGTTAGAATTACTATTTTTGTATTTTAATATTCACATACATGATCATTAAAATTGGTACAAGAAAAAGCAAGTTGGCCATGTGGCAGGCAAATCACATAAAAGATGAATTGTCGAAACATGAAATACAAGTACGAGTAATGCCCATAGAAACAAAAGGTGATAAAATCCTCGACGTTTCTATTGCAAAAATCGGCAGCAAAGGTGTATTTACAGAAGAGCTGGAAATCATGCTGGATAATGGAGAAATCGATATAGCCATACATAGTGCCAAAGATCTGCCAAGCGAACTTCCAAAACAATTTGAAATACTTGCCTTTTCTTCCAGGGAGAAAGAAAATGATGTATTGGTCAGCCACAACAAATCATTGAGATTAGATGATGAAAATGCCTCCTATATAATTGGCACTTCATCAACGCGTCGCATTGCTACATTGGCTCATTATTACCCGAAAATAAAAACGGTAGAAACTCGTGGAAATCTCCAGACGAGAATAAAAAAAATGAAATCCGGCCAATGCGATGCACTTTTGCTTGCCTATGCCGGCGTTGCCAGAATGGGGTATCATGAAATGATCAACCAGGAACTTCCCTTAGATATTTTCACACCTGCTGTAGGGCAGGGAAGCTTGGCGGTGGAAATATCTACTCAACTTCCAGAAGATAAAAAACAATTAATTCGGAATATTTTAAATGATGCAGAAGCGGAAACATTGTTGAAAGCCGAAAGAGCATATTTGAAAAAATTAAAAGGAGGTTGTAGTATTCCAGCCTTTGCCAATGCTCAAATCCATGGTGATAAAGTATTACTACAAGCAGGAATATTCAGTTTGAATGGAAAGGAACATGTAAAAAAAACTATGGAAGGAAATAGAATGGAACCTGAAATTTTGGGAGAAAAATTGGGTGAGGAAATATTGAATGATGGCGGAGCAGCAATTTTAGAAAAGATAAATATTGAATTAAAAAGATAAGTAATGAAAAATATTGTTTTTGCTATAATAGGATTGATATTATCCATGTCGGCCTGTGCCAAGAAAAAGGATTATCTGGTAACTATTAAAACAAGTTATGGAGATATCAAGGTCATTTTGTATAATCAAACACCCAAACACAAAGAGAGCTTTTTGAAACTTGCCAAAAATGGTGATTATGACAGTACCTTATTTCACCGTGTCATTAAAGATTTCATGATTCAGGGTGGTGATGTAAATGGTAAAAGAGGAATAGAGAATAGAGTAAATATCACAATTCCTGCTGAATTTGTCGATACGCTATTTCATCATAAAGGCGCACTGGCAGCAGCTCGACAGGGAGATAATATAAACCCTTCAAAATCCAGCGGGGTCCAGTGGTATATTGTGCAGGGCGTGGTTTACGATGAAGAAGAATTAACCACCGATATGCAAAAAATCAGTAAATATTTGAAGCAATTGATGGAGCTTCCAGAATATGGAGGCTTGCAAGAAGAACTAACAAAAATATATTATGAAGAAGGACAGGAAGCCTATGCAAAAAAATTACAGGATATGAAGCCCGTGTTGGAAGAAAAGTATAATACCACCTTTGAAAAAGACTTTCCTGCTGACCGATTAAAAGCCTACACCACTATCGGAGGAACCCCTCATCTTGATGATGCCTATACCGTTTTTGGACGTGTAGTAGAAGGATTGGATGTTGTAGACAAAATCGCTACTGTAGAAACCGCTAGTATGAACAAACCTGTTGAAGATATATTTATAACTATGGAAGTGGAAGAGGTACGTATCAAAAAATTAAGAAAGTTATATGGGTATAATTAATTCATGAAATTGAAAACCAAGTAGGCTGTTCAGTTCATTTTTCGTGTCCCAAAAATTATTTTTATATTTTCTGAATTAATTCCTTTTGGAATTGTAGAGTACGTTGATTGATCGATTAGTCTGTTTTTTAGTTCGTATTTTAAGTTACATTTTGATATAAATATTGCCTTAATTAGAAAATATTTGTAAATTAAATTTTGACTAATGCTCTAGAGAGTAATTTAGATCAATATAATATTAGTCAGGATTGACCAAAGGAATTTACATTTATTCCTTGCTACATTTTGAATTAAATATATTTGATTATTAATTAACATAAATTTTTATAACTAAAATTTCAATCACATGAAAAACAAATTAATCCTTTTTTCACTAATCATTTTTTCATTTTCATTGTACTCCACCAAAAGCCATGCTCAATTTAATCCCTATACTGAAGAAGTAAAAATGCTTACAGTTGGCTTGGGCGTATCGAGCTGGGGAATACCCATATTTGCCAGATTTGAAATGCCTGTTGCAGATAATATAACTGTTGGTGGAGAAATTTCTTTTCAATCTAACAGTAATACTTATTTAATAAACTCTTCTAATTATAGAACAAAAACTTTTGGCATTACTGGTAGAGGAGACTACCACTTTAATGAACTGTTGACTGCTCCAGACGAATGGGACTTTTATGCCGGTGCATCAATCGGATATTTTATCAGAAGTACTAATGTTGACTATGCCACAGCATCAAATTCCGTACATGTAGGAGTGCATGTTGGAGCGCGGTATTTCCTTAATGAAAAAATTGCGCTGAATGCTGAAGCAGGTGGAGGTAGTGCCTTAGCTGCTGGTGCAACCATAGGTGTAACATTTATGCTTTAAAAATACCACTATTGCTTTAATTTCCTCCTCAATGTTGCCAGCCAAAAGACATTGAGGAGGTTTATTTAAACCCCAAAACCACAACTAAAATGAAGCGCAATAAAACCATTATGCTACTTTTTGTCATTGGCTTGGCTATAAGTTCATGTAGCAAAGATGAATCCGGACCAAATTCAATTGACCCCTCTAATGCGAACGCATTAAGTGAAGTTCTGATAATGCCAATTGGAACTCAATAAAACAGCGGTAATCCACCTCCTCCCTCAGGGACTTTTGACGCCCCGGAAATAATTAATTTAAGTACGATAATCCCTGGTAGCATAGGTTCGACTTTTACCTTGAACCTATCAATTGACAACCTTGATAATGACCTGGAAGGGGTTTATGTCCTTGTTAATGGCGCTGATACTTATTTTATCGACAGGTAGTAGTTAGCCAAACTTCTTTCTGTGTCTGAATTGATGAAATAGGTGTAATGGACAAAATGGTTGCTATTTGGCATAGATATTTTTCATGTGGACAAAATGGTTGCTGTTTTTTTAATGCGAATTATTGCAGTTATTAACTCTATATTATCTTTACAATATCAAGTCAAACGGATGCAATATCTGCTGGGGATCAACTTGCCGGGGATAGGCTTGATGGCTGACAAAAAAGTCAAAGAAAGGGGAAGTATCGTTTACTTTCCCATTCTTTTTTTGAAGCCTTTTATGCCTTTAAAAACCCATCAATAAATTTCATTTTTCTCACCAAAGAAAGACCATTGTGATTTCTTAGCTTGTTCTTTAAATCAGCAAAATGACCATCT
>CAYREN010000404.1:0-4788 GCA_964423255.1 uncultured Roseivirgaceae bacterium
CCTCTATACTCACTTTATCATTTTCCCAGTACTGAAGAGGGTATTTTCCCCAGTATTCAGGGTTTTCGGGATGGTGTTGCCACATGTCATTGGAATACATGAGACCACATGATTCATCAAATCCCCTGGCAAAGGGTCGTGTTTCAGGTTGATCTCCACAATGCCATTTTCCGAAAATTGCGGTTTTGTATCCGGCGGTTTTAAAAACTTCACCCATGGTAGGAAAGGTGGTTTCCAATCCACGTTCATTGGGCCCATGAGCTCCAAATACTTTGGTGCGCCCTGGATAACAACCTGAAATCAATGCTGACCTTGATGCAGAGCATATGGCCTGCGGCACATGGAAATTTGTAAAGGTTCTGCCTTCTTCTGCTAACGTTTGAACATGAGGTGTCTGGATTCCTTCATTGGCAAAAGGGCTGAAATCTGCGTAGCCTGAATCATCGAGAAAAATAATAACTACATTAGGTTGTTTGAAGGGATGACAGGCACTTATTATAATTAATAAAGTTGCAAGGACTAAAATAGGATTAAGGCAATATTTTTTCATAAATCTGTAATTATAATGATGCTACGAATATATATCCTCAAAAGAAAGTTTCTCAATAATTGTATCGTGATCTTTTAAATTTACTAAAAAGAGGGTGTATTTTTTATAGAATTACATTTTAGAAAAATAGATTTAATATACCAATATTTTACACTTCAATCCCATATAATTTATTGATGTTCAACAAATAATTTCCTCAATAAATCTTACCTTTGCGCCTTAAAATTTAAGGAAGTTGTTTAGTTAGAGTCTGTCTATAAAGTCTACCAAATTATAAGCACTCCTTTTTTGCAATATTTTAATTTTTTCTACTTGTCTGATGCTCATGCATCTACTGTGTAGAACAAAATCAAAATCTAATTAAAAACTGAGCACTTCTAAAATTAGATACTTTATAGACAGACTCTAAATATCATTTACAATAAATATGAGGGGAAATCTGAATCCGCAGGATATTTTTGAATACAGGCATCATGGAAAAAATGATGAGTCCACAAAAATAAAACTCCAAAAAATTGGTGTTGCATCAATTGATGAATTAATTGATCAAACTGTCCCAAAATCTATCAGGTTAAAATCGCCTGTCAATTTGCCTGAGCCATTTACTGAGCTGGCATTTTTAGAAAATACTAAAGAGCTGGCGTCAAAAAACAAAATTTTCAAATCGTTAATTGGTCAGGGATACTATGGCGCAAAGACTCCCACTGTAATTCAACGAAACATATTAGAAAACCCAGGTTGGTACACAGCATACACGCCTTATCAGGCAGAGATTGCACAAGGTAGGCTTGAGGCCCTGATTAATTTTCAGACCATGGTAATTGACCTTACAGGAATGGAAATTGCCAATGCCTCTCTTCTCGATGAAGGTACAGCAGCAGCAGAGGCGATGTCAATGTTGGCTGGGTTGAGAAAAAGACCTAAAAAATCTGCCAATAAGTTTTTTGTTGATGCAAATGTTTTTGATCAAACCATCGATATTCTTCAAACGAGATCATTGCCGGTAGGAATAGAAATAATTATTGGAGATTACAAAGAGCTCGATTTATCAGACCCTGATCTTTACGGTGTTTTGGTTCAATATCCCAATAAATATGGGGAAACCCACAACTTCAATTTATTTTTTGAACAAGCTAAAAATAACAGCATCTCCATAGCAGTAGCTGCAGATTTGATGAGCCTTGCTTTGCTTACGCCTCCTGGCGAAATTGGAGCTGATGTGGTTGTTGGTACTACCCAGAGGTTTGGTGTTCCATTAGGTTATGGTGGACCACATGCGGCCTATATGGCAACATTAGATAAAAATAAACGCCAACTACCGGGAAGAATCATAGGCAGTTCGGTCGACAAAGATGGCAACCCCGGTTACAGAATGGCACTTCAAACCAGAGAACAGCATATTCGTAGAGAAAAGGCTACCAGCAATATTTGTACTGCACAGGTGCTCTTGGCCGTTATGGCAGGGATGTTTGCTGTTTATCATGGGTCTGAGGGCATTCACCGAATTGCTTTAAAAATCCATTTATTGGCAAAATCATTGAATCTGGTATTAGGTAAAATGGGATACCAGATATCTGAAAATAATTTTTTTGATACCATCAATATTTCTGTTGATAATGATGAAAAAAGAAAAATTAAAAAAGTTGCTGAAAAGCATAAATTCAATTTCAATTATTTTTATAAAGGTTCAATATTAATCTCTCTTGATGAGACTTGTGAGATCAAGGATCTCATGGAGCTTATTCAAATTTTTTCAGAGGTGAAGGGTGAACTGATGAATCAAAAAGCAATCGATTTAATAATTGATACCGTATCCATAGATTATCCGGAGGCCATTACACGAAAGAGTGATTTTCTAACTCATGAGATTTTTAATAAATACCATACAGAGCATGAACTCCTCAGATATATAAAACGACTGGAAAATAAAGATCTTTCTCTTGTTCACTCTATGATCTCACTCGGATCATGCACCATGAAATTGAACGCAACAACAGAAATGATTCCTGTAACATGGCCTGAGTTTTATAATATTCATCCACTTGTTCCGGAAGATCAAGCTCTGGGTTATATTGAATTATTTAAAGAGTTGGAATCTTACTTATCAGAAATAACTGGTTTTGCTGCCACTTCACTTCAACCAAATTCCGGTGCCCAGGGTGAGTTTGCCGGACTCATGGTCATAAAAGCATATTTGGCTCATATCGGGCAGGGGCATAGAAACATTACTCTAATCCCATCTTCAGCTCATGGCACCAATCCGGCAAGTGCAGTGATGGCTGGGACGAAAGTGATTATAGTTGATTGTGATGATCGTGGGAATATTGATATCTCAGACCTGAAAAGTAAGGCAGAGCAGCATAGTGATAATCTCGCTGCATTTATGGTTACCTACCCTTCGACGCATGGAGTTTTTGAAGAGGGTATCATAGAAATATGTCAGATTATCCATGATTGTGGTGGTCAGGTTTACATGGATGGTGCAAATATGAATGCTCAAGTAGGACTAACCAGTCCCGGAATAATCGGCGCTGATGTTTGTCATTTAAATCTGCATAAAACCTTTTGCATTCCACATGGTGGAGGAGGCCCTGGCATTGGCCCAATTTGTGTCGCTGAGCATTTAGTTAAATTTTTACCAGGCAATACTTTAAGTACTAACCAGTCAGAAGAAAATATGAGTGCCGTGTCCTCCACAATGTATGGCAGTGCTGGAGTTTTACCTATTTCCTACGCCTACATAAAATTGATGGGGGCAGAAGGCCTTACCAACGCCACAAAAAATGCAATACTGAATGCCAATTATATAAAAGCTTGTCTGGAAGAGCATTATCCGATTTTGTATTCCGGATCACAAGAGAAATGTGCTCATGAAATGATATTGGATTGTCGCGCATTTAAAAAAGTAGGTGTAGAGGTTGAAGATATTGCCAAGCGACTTATGGACTATGGATATCATGCACCAACGGTTTCTTTTCCAGTGCCCGGAACTTTAATGGTCGAACCCACCGAAAGTGAATCATTGGAAGAATTGGATAGATTTTGTGAGGCCATGATTTCTATTCGAAAAGAGATCAAAGAAGTAGAAAATGGAATTGCCGATGCACAAAATAATGTTTTAAAAAACGCTCCTCATACATTGAAAGTAGCTACAGCAGAAAGTTGGGAATTACCATACAGCAGGCAAAAGGCGGTTTATCCTCTCGCATATATTTCACAAAATAAATTTTGGCCAGCCATAGGGAGAATCGACAGTGCTTATGGAGATAGAAATCTAATGTGTAGTTGTTTGCCGATAGAAGCGTTTATAGAAGAAGAAATTGAATTGCCCAATCCGGTTTAGCCTGGTATTTAGCTTTTTGATTTTATCTCGATTTGCCTCTTGATAAAATCTTCAATCTGTTCTACATCAAGTTTTTTGGCGATTATTTTTTTCTGGCTATCCAATATATATATCACTGGTGTGGATTCGATATTATATTCATATCTGAAGTTTGACCTGACATGAGGGTCTGACATATTGATCCAATTGAGTTTTTGTTCGCGAATGTATTTCTTCCATTTATCGACATCCTTTTTGATGTTTGCAGCAATGACTGTCACGCCCAAATCTTTTAATTTTGCATCGTACAATTCTTTAAGCAAAGGGGTTTTCTTTTTACAATGCCCACAATCGGGATCATAAAAGTACAGCACGAAATAATCTGATTTTAGCGTATAGAGAGAAATAGGCTTCATTAGCGTATCAAGCATCACCATTTTTGGTGCAGGTTTTCCCAAAAGGTTTGGCTTGAGCCTGTTTACTCGGTCAGTTATTTTTGCTGTAAGTGTAGAATCTGCCCAGAATGCATCCCCTGATAAATAATAGTTTTCAGATAGATCAACAAATACTTCATCTAAACCCATAATTTTAGAAGTCTCATACTTGTAGGTAATGGTTACAACACAATAGCGAAAAACATCGTCATTTGCTCTGGACATTTCAATGATCTTATGGGCCGAGGCAATGATGGAGTCCGGGTGCTTCAAAGTATATTTTTCGAGGTAGTCGTTAATCTTACTATAAAAGTTTGGAGTGCGTAATATTTTTTTATCAGAGAAATCCATATTGTCAAAATAATGGGCTTTATAGTATTTATATCCAAAATTTGGATCGATAGCATTTCCATTATCATCCATTGGTGCTGAGGGTACTTCAATATTTATGGTTGATTTTATAAATTTAACAGCAAAGGTTT
>CAYREN010000405.1:0-4776 GCA_964423255.1 uncultured Roseivirgaceae bacterium
GATGAGTACAATATTAACTTAGGGAAAGCTGTCGACCCCCCAGTTTCTGCCCCTTGGCAACATGGTGTTTATAAAAGAAAGTTTGAAAATGGGCTTGTTTTTGTCAATCCTACTCAATTTTCGGAAAATATTACGGTGCCGGAGGGATACAGGCATATTCTTGGAAAGCAGGATACGATTGTCAACAACGGCAAGCAGGTTGGAACGCTGACACTTTCACCAAAGGATGGAGTCGTGCTGGTTAGTGATTCGCTAATTCAAGGCAGGAAGAAAGACCTTTGAGTGAGATGGTACATTTCAGTTACAAGAACCACCGGGCCTTTTGGGTATTAATATAAAAGACGCTGGCCTACTACCCATTATCGGTGTCAGGATTGCTGAAGAACTATCCTGAAATCACCTGGCTCCCTGATTATTTCTACTCCCCATCTAACCATCTAATGACAAAGAGCCGGATTATTGTTGCTTGCAGATTAGCGCCTGACATCTGCCGCCGGATTGTGAAGAATTTTATTGGTCTTTAAGCTGTTATGGGCTATATACGTAGCAGATAAATGGCAGGTAAACCGGAAATAGTATTACATTGCCAATTTTGGCACTGAAATGTGGAGAATGCCGCCTGGTAATATCAAGTGGTTATAGTAGGTTGAAACATAATTTAATATCTGGCTGTTAGCTTGGGTCGACTTCAATGTTTGGCAAGCGTAATAAGATTTCAAGAAAGACAGACTTAAGCTATTAAATTAATTCCGTCCTCTCTAAGGTATATGGATTTTCAAACCGATAAACAAAAAATAATAGATTTTATACTCTCTGTGATTCTTCAAGGGAGTGGCGCACCAATTGCTTTCTTCGCAAATGTGCTTATCGCAAGAGCGTTAGGTGTAAAGGAATTCGGAATCTATATGGTTTTGTTGTCCTTAGCATATCTTGTTGGCGGTATAGCGGTCTTTGGAACAAATCGTGTTTTAATCAGAGAAATTGCTCAAGTTAGAAAAAAAGCTGTTCAAAAACATATATTAGTTGTTGGTCGTTGGGGAATATTGCGCGTCCTGTTAATGTCTGTTCTTGGCGCGCTCATGTTAGCAATATGGTTAAAAACTGGTTTAGGTAATGAACATGACTACTGTTTGGGCAGTTTATTTGTGCTCGCCATCTTGGTGCCTGCTAGCGCTTTTATAATAATAATTTCTGCATTTTTAACAGGGCTGGGAGGTGTTAAATTAAGCTTGGCTGTTGGTAATCCTATTCGAAACGGTTTGTTGCTTGTTGGTATAATTTTTCTGTTGCAATTTGGATTTGCAAACAAGGTTATCGCTATTCTTATTGTGCAGTCACTAAGTTTCGTTTTGAGTGCCATAATTGGTTGGTACTGGATTCGGAAGTATCTGGGGGGGCCAAAACTTAGAAAGTATTTTAGGAATATACCTAACAAAAATAAAGAGACATCAGGAAATTACAAAGCATGGCGTAAATCATCGTGGCATTTTTTCATTGGAACAGCAGGAACTTTAGCTCTAAATCGTTTAGATATAATTGTTGTAAATGCTCTTAGCGATACAACAACGGCTGGTGTTTATGGTGCTGCTGTCCGTATCGGGCAACTTGCCGCTGTTGTTGCTCTTACCGGCTCTGCTTGGCTACAACCTAAGGTAGCGTACAATGCCCGCCATAACAAAAAGGATGCTTTAATATTATGTTTAAAACAAGGAGGATGGCTGATTAGTGGAGGTACCTTATTGGTGGCTATAATTATCTTTGTATTAGCTGATTACATTGTTTCTTGGCTCGGGCCTGGTTTTGGCGTGGTGGCGGAACCGCTACGCTGGATTACATTGGGTTATACTCTTTGGGCTATAGTCATACCTTTTTATGTTTTTCTTTTGATGTCTGGCGGAGAGGCGCTAATTGCCAGAATTATATGGATTCAAGTAGTTGCTAATCTGGGATTACTTGTTATTCTTGTGCCAGTTTATGGTGTACTCGGTGCAACTTGGGCCTGGGTAGGAGGTGTAACAATCACAAGCGTATTAATAGGTTGGGGAGGGGCGCGCCAATTGGCGCTTTGCCATTAATGTATAGTTTGAAAACTTATGAAAGAACTCTTTTTGAGGAAAATTGCATGAATGGAAGTAAAGTCACATGTGACTTAATTAAAATAGCCGAGAATATGGAAAAATATTACTACTATGACGTTAGAGAGATGTTTTAATGATTGCTATCCTACAGCCCATTATTCCTCATTATAGAGAAGATTTTTTCAAAGGAATTCAAAAAACAATACCATGTGAAATTTATGTTTACGAAAAACAATCATCAGCTTTAAATGCTAACTTTAAGCTAAGTGTTTGTTATGTCGAATCACTACGCCGTATTTCGTTTAAAGGTTTTTTGCTGTATTCTATACGGCCATTTATTGCAAGAAAATATGACACTTTAGTCTTAATGCTTCACTTTGCGCATATAAGCACCTGGTTGCTATTGTTAGCAAAGCCTTTTCATAAGAAAAAAGTTATAGTATGGGGGCATGGTATATCTGTTAAACGTTATCTTAAAGAAAATAAGAAACCGAGTTTTTTGCTTAAAATGATGCTTAGTATGGCCGATGAAGCTTGGGTTTACACCGAAAAAGAAAAGCAATTGTGGGGAAAATATCTCCCTAATAAACCTATAACTGCATTGGGAAACACCTTTTCTGGAGTGGAAGAAGTCTTGACCACAGGGAACCAAGTAAGAAAAAAATTGTTAAAAGAAAACTATAATATCAAACAACCATTATGCTTTATTTTTTGCGCACGATTTAATTCACCTTATCGCAGGATTGATTTACTTATCAAGGTTGTTGAGCGATTAGATTCTTCAAGGTATGGATTTATTATTATTGGTGATGGCAAAAATAAACCTGATTTTAGCAAATATTCAAATGTTTATGATTTTGGCTCCGTTTATGAAAGGCGACTGAAAAATGATCTTTTTTCAATAGCCGATATTTATTTCCAGCCAGCCTGGGTTGGTCTCTCTGTTGTTGAAGCTATGGCCTATGGGAAGCCAGTTTTTACGTTTCAACGTTCCTTGGAAATTTTACAGTGTGTTGAATATGGATACATCAAAAACAAAGAAAACGGTTTGATATTTGTAAATATTGAAGATTTTCTGTCTCAATTAAAAAAACTATCGATAGAGGAAATAAATTCTATGGGAAACAGAGCACGTAGGTATGTTCAGAACAATCTTAGGATGAGAAATATGATTGACAACGCAGTAAATTCTTTAATAAATTTGCAGTAATTGTCGTACTCCCATGCATAACGCTTCAGCCCCAGTAATAAAATACTGTAGGGCACAACTTAATTATCGATTTTTCATTTCCTATTCGATTTTCCTAATACTTGGAATCTTTTTACCTTTTGCTATTTTTCAACAAACAGATAGTCCTCACTTCAATGTTGCCAGCTTTGGGGCTCTACTAATTACCATTCTGTCAGCTTGTCGATTAAGTCTCATTGCGCTCAAAACTGAAATCTCCCCCTTAGCCATGACGTTCTGGATATTTGTTTCATTCTGGTTTGGTCTTGCTTCATTTGCGCAAACACTTTCTAATGATTTTTTTTGGAGCGGATATTATTCAACAAATCTTCAAGCTTGTGGGATAGTTATTATTATACTCGGAATTAGCATGTATGAATTAGGTCGTGCGAAGTCGAGACAATCTACCTCAATATCTCTCACCTCATTTAGAGTCACGATTACTTTGTTTAGGGTTTATTTATTAAGCTTATTTGCTGTTATATTCACAAGTTATGCAATTGTAAAATTGGGTGGGTTGTCAAATGTGCTGGTTACCAGAGAGGAGTACAGCGTTCACGTTTTTAGATCAGGTGCATTTACAAAATCGAATGCACTTATTTTTATGACTTTTCTACGGATACCTGCTTTTGTTGCATTGTTATCGGCTTGGTACTTGTGGATAAACCGTAAGTCTTTGTTACCGATTGTTAAAGAACAGCAACGGTTGATGATACTCATCATCTTTTTAATATCTCTTAATTTTATTGCTAATTACCCTCTCGCACTTGCCAGATATTGGTTAGGTTCAATAGTTTTATCCATGCTTTTTATTAGTTTTGGCCATACAAAAAATACGATGGCCAACTGGATTTTAGGCTTCATTTTGATTTTACTGATAGCATTTCCCCTGACTTCACAATTTCGATCAATGAAGGCAGGCGATACGTTTTCAACACAGGCTGTCGGTAATATTATTTCAAAATTTAAACATGGAGATTATGATGCTTATCAACAGATTCTTAATACAATAAAGTATGTTGATAGCAATGGTTTTAGCTTGGGAAACAATTTTTTAGGTTCGCTATTGTTTTGGGTGCCGAGACAATATTGGAGTTCCAAGCCTTATGGTAGTGGTCAAGTTATCTCGGCAGGAGTTGGTTATAGTTTTACAAATTTATCCGAACCACTTTGGGCCGAGGCGTATTATGCCTTTGGCTATTTGGGTGTTATTATTGTACTATTTGGGTTTGGATATCTGTCCGGCAAATTAGATCAACTGTATCAGGCCACAACATCCTCAAAAAATACATTAATCTTCCTGCTTGTTCCTTTTTTGATGGGATTTCAAATTTTTTTCTTGAGAGGAGATTTGATGAATGGCGTTGCCTATTCTTTACCGACAATTGCAACTATGGTAATTGCATTTCGCAAGCAACACTTTAAAACCGTAATCAATTGAAAATTTCTATGATCTTTATTGGCCCTTTT
>CAYREN010000406.1:0-4765 GCA_964423255.1 uncultured Roseivirgaceae bacterium
ATGCACCTTCTTTGATCCATCTGCTGAGCGTATTGATATCTTTTTTACTAAGCGGCTTTTTTTTAAATGGCATCCGCTCTTCGAGATCATGACTTTGTACTCTTCTGATCATCTCGCTTTTCCCCGGATATCCCGGAATGATCGCTGGAGTTCCCGATTGTGTATTCCCTTTGGCGTCTTCTTCAAAAAGTAAGCTAAACCCACCATTTTGTTTTACACCTCCATGACAAGAGATGCAGTTTTTATTTAATATTGGTTTGACCTGGGTATTAAAGTCTATTTTGTCATTGGGATAAATAAACCATATGACAACCCCCAATAAAATAGGGATAAAAGATAATAGTATCCATTTGAAATATATAGAGTTCACGTTTTTAATTTTGTTCACAAAGACATGATAATTCAAAGCAGAAAATTACAAATTTATTCGTGAAGAGTCTTGGAAAAAATTGAAATAGTCATCTAAATCTGTTGATCATACAACACAAAGGCATTTTGATTAATTTAATTTTGATAGCTAAACCACAAAGGACACAGAAGATTTACACAAAGGTTCACGGAGAAAAACGGCTAACTTATTATTAAATTTTTAGTGGTTCAACCACTTTTATTAATTTCAAAAAGAGATTCATTAAAATAATGATAGAATTATTTTAATGAATCTTCAAATACCATTGAATTATGATTCCTAAGTGATACTATAATCTACTATATTCGTGTGTCTGCTATTTCAATATGATATCCAGAATTTCCTATGAAAATATTACCTAACCTTACATTATTTTTATTGATCGCTCTTAGTGGTTCTGCCCAAACAACATCTGGGTATAATATAGATTTTTTAGATCGCAACAAACCCGAGAGACTTGAATGGCTCAAAGATGCCGGTTTTGGCATGTTTATTCATTTCAGCTTTGATAGCCAACTGGGTATTGTGATCAGTCACTCCATGTCCGGGGCATCTCAAGATTATCTCAATAGGTTTATCAATGAACTGCCTAAAACTTTCAATCCTAAAAAATTCTCTGCTGAGGACATTGCTATTTTGGCCAAGTTGGCGGGTATGAAATATATTGTGCTTACGACCAAGCACCACTCAGGATTTTGCCTTTGGGACACCAAAACTACGGATTTCAATATCTTGAATACGCCTTACAAAAAAGATTTGGTTCGAGAATATGTCGATGCTTGCAGAAAATATGGTCTGGAAGTTGGAATTTATTATTCTCCAGAAGATTTTCACTGGCTACACCGCAATGACCAAACGGTCAGAAGAAAATTTACCAATTCATTTCCAGAAGATGTGATGGATAATTATCTTGATTTTACAGAAAAGCAGCTAACGGAGTTGATGACAAATTATGGAAAAATAGATGTCATATTTTTTGATGGTGGCGAAGGACCTTTACAGGAAAAAGCAAAAGAAGTTGTTTGGCGATTGCAACCAGATATTTTGGTGACGCGTGGTGCAATTTCTACACCGGAGCAGTCAATTCCGGGATTGGCAACAAATGAACCTTGGGAAGCCTGTGTGACCATGGGAACACAATGGCAATACAAACCAACAAATGAGCATTACAAATCTGCCAAGCGATTGATAGAAATATTGATTGAGAGTAGGGCCAAGGGAGGAACACTACTATTAAATGTTGGTCCAAAACCCAATGGTGAATTGCCCGTTGAGCAGGAGGGAAGACTCCGCGAATTGGCGGCATGGAATTTTGTAAATAGGGAGTCTATTGAAAAAGTGAGGCCCTGGATTATTACCAATGAAGAAAATATTTGGTTTTCAAAATTGAAAAACAGCAACACAGTCTATGCCTATTTGACAAAAGTACATGACTGGACAAGAGGAGATAGAAAGGAGTTTATTTTAAAATCAGTCCAATCGACCTCCAAAACAAAAATAAGTGTGCTGGGTCAAAGTGGAGAATTGGTGGAATATAATCCGACGGCAGATGCCACGGCAAGATTTGAGCAAAAAGACGACGGTCTTTATATATCTGTAGTTCGTGCTCAGCGAATTTACAACAATCACAAATGGCCCAATCCGATTGTCGTAAAACTGGAAAATGTTGAGCCAGCCCTAGACCCGCCATTTGTAAATACATTGGATGCAGAAGTTCTCGAAGGAAAGGTGAAGCTTCATGGAGAATTGATTAAAACAGGGGTTGGAAATAAATTACAGGTGGGATTTCTTTATCGACCTTACGCTGGCTTTGTTGAAAACCTATCGGGAGGTGAGTGGTCATATTCAAAATTTATTGACATAGAAAAAAATGAAGATTTTTCTATTGAAATAGAGGGTATTAAGCCTAATCTTGAATATGAATATCGTGCAGTCGTTCGACACCCGAAAATTGAGATCAAAGGAGAGATCAAACGATTTTAGTTAGTATTTTAGCTTTTATTATTATTCCACTTTTCTGAAGCCTATTTATGAAAAATTTATTACTAATTCTTTCGGCCATTATTATAATATCGTGCAGCAAACCTCAAGAGTATAAGATTCCTGTTTATGGATGGATGGGCGGTCCTGGGAAATTAACAGACATGGAGTTGAAAAATCAATTCGACACATTGAAAATAAGAGGGATTGATGGATTGATGTACAATGGAGGTCATAATCCTGAAACCTACGCTCGTGTAGGAAAAATTGCAAAGGCAGCCGGCTTGGAATTTCACACTTGGATTCCTACAATGGTTCAGGCGATCAATCCAAAACTCAAGCCCGAATGGTACGCAATCAATGGAAAGGGCGAATCAGCCTACGACAAGCCAGCCTATGTTGATTATTATAAATTTCTTTGCCCAAGCCGTGAGGAAGTCTATGAATATTTGGCTACAATGTATGGAGCAGTGGCAGATGTCCCAGAGGTAGATGGTATCCATTTGGATTATATACGATTTCCGGATGTGATCCTTGGCAAAGGTCTTTGGGATAAATATGGTTTGGTAATGGACAGGGAATTCCCGGAATATGATTATTGCTATTGTGAAAAGTGTGTTGGTGATTTCAAAGATAAAACAGGTATTGATATTAAATCAGTAGAAGACCCTTCACAGGTGGGGGAATGGAAGCAATTTCGATATGACCTTATCACCAGCATTGTTAATAGACTTGCCAAGTTGGTACACAGCAAAGGAAAACAAATCAATGCCGCAGTTTTCCCGGGGCCAAATTCCGTAGCAAAAAAGACAACCAGACAAGAATGGGATAAATGGGACCTCGATGCTGTATTTCCGATGAATTACAATGATTTTTATTTGGAAAAACCTGAATGGGTGGGTAAAGTTACCAAAGAGGGGGTGACAGCTTTGGAAGGAAGAATTCCACTGTACAGCGGATTATTTATTTGCCCAAACCCAGAAAATAAAACATCAGAAAATGATCCTGAAAACCATGGACTAATTCCTGAAGAAATGGAAGTTGCCATCAAAGGGTCAATGGAAAATGGTGCTGCAGGAATTTGTCTTTTTACTCCTGGTAGAATGACCGACGAACACTGGGCAGCGTTCGACAAGATCATTAAGAAGGATTATACGATGAAATAAAGTATTCAACTCTCCTGGAGAATAAATGATAGTTTCATAATTCAATCTATTGCTATTTTAATGGAAACCATGTTGTATTAGAAGGAAGGCTAAAGTTAGCAATCGTCCGCCTTGATAGTCGAGGCAGGGAGGATGAATTTCCAATTAAGCATTGATCATGTATTTTAGTGCTTTATCTGCTATTTACTCTGTTTTACTTCCATATAATAAAATAGAAGGACAAGTGAATTATAGAATTTTGAAATAAAAGAATAACGGTTGACTCAAATCCCATTCAGAGCTATCAATTTTCCTTCTCAATTTCCTCAATCAAATGTTAGATTGCGCTTAACCTGACTACCGCAGGCAGGTTCATTTTAAATAAGCAACAGTTTCACTCCCGATTAGTGGTTTCATTTTCTAATTGATTTAGCTACTTATTTGTCTTGAGAAGCCAAACTAATTTGTTCATTTGAAACCTAAAAGTATTTTTCATCTTTTGTTGATACTTGGAATGGGGAACTAGTTATTAATGAAACAATAAGAAATAGACTAAAGTGAAAGAATTAATGAATATAGAGGATAATACACTATATTAATGAGTTCAAAAAAATGAATTTATGTTTTAACCGCACAATTTTCTTCTAAAACGTAATAATCCATTTTTATTAACCAGTACCATGAATAGCCAAAACTCGCCATATTTCTTAAAAATATTTTCTAAACAGGACCTCATTTTATTATCAATTTATTTGCTTTTTTTAATATTTCCATTCGTCTCATTTGCCCAATATCATGAACTTAATTTCCAAAAGATTCCTATTGAAATAGATGGTATATCATATTATCCTAATGTTGTTTCGATTACACAAGATCAGAGTGGTTTCCTTTGGATGACAACCAATGAGGGTTTGATTAAATATGATGGATATCAGTTCAGAATTTATAAAAACATACCCGGAGACTCAACCTCTTTAAATAGCAATAATACAATGAAGCTATATGTGGATTATACAGGTGATTTATGGATTGGAACAGATTTAGGACTCAGCCGTTACGTATCGGATTGTGATTGCTTTTTCCAATATATGGTCAATCCTGATAAAATAAAGACAATTGGAAAAATTACCAGTATTACTGAAGATACGAATGGTAAGCTGTGGGTTGGAAGGGAGCATGGAGGTCTGTTTCATTATGAAAGGGAAACTGATAGTTTTACCCGCCATCTAAA
>CAYREN010000407.1:0-4694 GCA_964423255.1 uncultured Roseivirgaceae bacterium
AGTCAAGACTCACAAACTTTTTACAAAATAAAATTCTCTATAATTAGAGTAGGACTATTCAGTTTTAATAAAACAGTGAAATTCTGGAAAGCTATACCGGATATATCATCGAGTAAATAGTTTTTTAAACCACGCAAAATGAAAAGAAGGAAGTTTATAAAAAATACATCGATAGGGGTTGCAGGCGTAACTGTTAGTACAGTAGGTGGAGGAGTATTATCTTCTTGTTGCGATAAAAAAACTTCTGAAAATAGTGTCTCTGTCAATATTCCTCTACCAATTCAGGTGGTAATTGATGATGTGGGTTGGAGGAACGGAATAGATGGCAGTAATTATCAGCATCCATTCCGAACTGGTATAATCAGAAATCATGTGATTTCTGATTATCAGGCAATTATTGATTTAGGGAAAGCCCTTGAAATCAGGCCTCAGGCAGCCATGGTTTTATGTGAATGGGACAAGGAAAATATATTGCGTAGTGTACCTCATAGCACCTGGATGGACCAAGAATGGGACAATAGCAAAATGGTTGGCCCCTGGATCGAGGAAGCTGCAGATTTAATAAATAGTAATAGGAATCATTTTGAAATTGCCATACACGGAGTTGGTCATGAATGGTGGGATAATGGTATTTTATCTCGTGCAGAATGGGCAGATGAAAATGGTATTATGCGTCCAAAAGATGATATAGAAAGACACCTGGATGCTTTTAGTGAAATAATGAGGCAAAACAATCTGGGGGATTTTCCAACTTCTTTTGTGCCAACAAATTTTGCTCACTGCTTTGGAGTTTCGGAAGGAAATGATTTAAGCATGGCAGAAATACTCAGTAAGCGTGGATTTACAAATATCAATACACACTATGGATATTTGCGGCATAAGGAAAGATCACAATTCAATTATTTTGGGATTGATTCTGGCGTATTAACTGTTGAAAGAAAAGAAGACCGTTTACAATGGAATATCATTAGTAAAAAACCTGAAGGAGAAATCATTGGCCCTACTTGTGGCATGCATTGGCCAAATTTACTTCATGAAAATCCAGAACGAAATACTGAAATTGTTGATGCATGGATTAAATATCTTGAACCTTACCAAGATCATCCGGATAAAATATTGGCTAAAAATCCTCTAACTTTTCAACAACAACTTGTGCATCGAGAGTTTACGAAAGTTGATGTTGGTGAAAATACCATTCATCTCGACTTTTCTGATACTAACAATGCCGATACCATCCTCACGAATAATGAGCTCACAGTTAAGGTGATCAGTACTGTTGAATTGAACTTTACATCGGATAGTATTAAAATTGTATCTGAAAAATTAAAGAAAAATAATGATCTCAATTTATATACCCTTCATCTAAAAAAGAGGAAAATTGCCCAAACCGCATTATTAAATTATAATCCAAAATCCTGATCTTGATATTTTCATATTATGAAATTGATAAATATACTTTTAATTCATGCCGCAATAATAGTTCTTTCAATTGTAACCCATAAAGTGAGTTATGCTTCCGGTGAGCACACTTTTAAAGCAAAAATAGTTAACGCAGAAACTGGGCTTCCGCTTGCTGCAACTGTGTCTGTAAAAAATGGCGATGGGAATGTAATCAATCTTATCGGTGAACATGAATTTGTATATTATTTAGAAAAAAAGCGGTGGTATGTCAATGGAGAATTTAGTTTAATTACAGATGAGGATAGTCTGATTATTGAGATTCGAAACGGGTTTGAAACATATCCAATTATTGAGACAGTATATTTATCAAAGGCCAAGACAACTATTAGAGAGTTTAAACTCAAACGTTGGGTAAATTTGGAAAAGAAGGACTTTTTTAGTGGAGATACTCATGTTCATTTTCTGGATACAAAATCAGCTCATTTACAAATGCAGGCAGAGGACCTGCATGTTGTTAATCTATTGACGAGCGATTTCACGAATGACCGGAAAAAATTTACGGGCGCTTTGGATGGTGAGTCAACGCCAGACCACTTGGTTTATGTCGGACAGGAAATTAGAGATTGGCAGCTGGGTCACGCAAACCTTCTTGGATTAAAAACTATTGTAGAACCATTTGCTCCATTTGGAGGATTTTTATCTTTCATGGGTTCAAATCCAAATTTATTGCTCTCTCCAAGACTTCAGGAAGCGCGAGATCAGGATGCTGCAATAGTTTGGGCACATTTTTCAAATCTACCTGGTCTTGAATCTGCAATAGCCATACCATTGCGATTGATAGATGCAATAGAGATTGTGACTTATAGTGATCCCACTAAACTACCTGATCATTGGGTACCTTGGGAATATTCAAATATGTCTCAAGCAGAATTTACTGTGATGAGGGGTATGGATTTATATTATCAATATCTCAATGCTGGTTTCAAATTACCAATTACAGCAGGCACAGATAAAATGGGTAATGATATTCCGGTAGGTAGCAACCGACATTATGTGAGGATAAATGGGGAGCCTAACTATAAAAACTGGAATGAATCCTTGAAAGCCGGTAAAGGGTTTGTCACAAACGGGCCAATCATAGAATTTTCTGTAGATAATCACATGTCGGGTGAATCAATAAATTTTGAGGGAGAAAAAACAGTAACTGTTCGTGTTGAAGCCAAATCTTTATTGCCATTTAAAAAATTGGAAATTGTTGTAAACGGGAAGGTGATCTCTTGGAAAGAATTGCCAGATTATTGGAAGGAACAAGATCTCTATATGCTGGAGATAGAGAAGGAAATTACCATATCAAGTAGTACTTGGATTGTGGGTCGAGCTACTTCTGTAAATACCCCAATGATGCTGCCAAGAGGTTTGACGGTTTTTGCACACACAAATCCCATTTATTATTTGAAAAATGAGATGCCTGTTTATGTACAAGTTTCAATTGACTACCTCAAAACGTATCAAAAAGCTGTGAGAAACTGGATTGAACATTATTCAGATTTTAGTACCGAGGCTGAAAGAGAAGAGGCTGGGAAATATCTCGATAAAGCCGAAAAGGTACTTTTAGAATTAAATCATTAAGATATGTGTCCTACGGGAAGTATTTTCTATTGTTTAAAAATAAAATAACTTGAATGAATAATCAATAATCATTTACTGCAATGAGCAAATCAAAAATAGTAAGAAGAAATTTTATGAAGTATGCAGGCCTTGGGTTTGCAGGAATGTCGATACCTACCTTTGCTAATTCTTCAAACGACAATAGTCCATATACTGCAAAGTCTCCAGTTTTGGGAAACACCTCTAAAATTTTCGATCAAATTTACGAAAAGGTTTGCAACACTACGTTTATCGATACTCACGAGCACCTTTTCAATGAGTCACATCGCCTACAAGCAAAAGAAATGATAGGCTTTAAATCCTTTCCATGGACATATAAAGCCAATGACTGGACATTTCTATTTAGCCATTATTTCATCAACGACTTGCAATCAGCTGGACTTGGACAGGAAGATTTGGATCACCTCTATCAATCAAATCTTGGGATAATGGAAAAATGGGATATTTTAGAACCTTATTGGCCATTTTTAAAAAATACAGGTTATGGGTTGAATGTGCAATTATCACTCAAAGAATTGTATGGAATTGATGAATTGAATAGAGATGTAATTCCAATCTTACAAAAAAAGTACAAAGCACTAATCAAGCCCGGGTTTTATAATAAAATTATACGTGAAATGTCAGGAATAGAATCCTGCCAGGTTAATATGTGGCCATTATTTTTGGAATCGGAAACTCCTGACCTCCTCTATTCAGATCTGGGGGTTGGTGATTTTATTAGTAATTATAATAGTAAAAAATTGTCGAAAGGTGCGGGGATTGAAGTAAAAGAACTTTCAGATTGGCATAATGTCATAGATTTTTGGTTTGATAAATATGGTAAAAATGCCATAGCAATTAAGGTTGGTACAGGTTATGGAAGAAATCTGGATTTTAAACGTACAGATGCAGAGACAGTCAAGGATTATTTTAAGAATTCCATTGTTGGGAAAACGATAGAATCCATGCATGAAAAAATGATTCAAGATCATCTGTTTTGGTATTGCATTGACAAAGCAACAAAACTTGAACTGCCCATCAAACTCCATACAGGTTACTACGCAGGTAATAATTACCTGGAACCCAAGAGGATATCATTGAATCCCAATGCTGTTGCTCATCTTTGTATGGAATCGCCTGATACAAAATTTGTGATCTTCCATATTGGATACCCTCATTATGAAGAGATGTTAACCGTGGCAAAAAATATGACTAATGCAATTATTGATATGAATTGGTCCTGGATTGTCAACCCTATTGCAGCAAAAGATTTTTTAAAGAAATTCATCGTGACTGTTCCGTTAAATAAAATTACCACATTTGGCGGGGATTATATGCCGGTTGAGTTGCTACCAGGACATGCAAGAATTTGTAGAATGGGTATTGCCCAGGCATTATCTGAACTGGTGGAGGAATCATGGATTGGGATGGATGATGCCCTATGGATGACAGATATATTGATGCATGAAAATGCCCGGCGTTTATATAAGCTGACATAACCAAAACTTCTCCCATGAATAAAACTATTTTTGTAGTGAAGAATATTCCAATTATCCTTTAGGTATTATGCAGAGCTTGTCATTAGGAGGAAAGATTCTATAGGAAAAGCAACTCAAAGACTTTATCAGCATGGCGTTAATTTGTAT
>CAYREN010000408.1:0-4665 GCA_964423255.1 uncultured Roseivirgaceae bacterium
TTTTTTGATTACCGGAGCATAGGTACGTGTTGGAGAAAGTACTAGTTTTCCCATATCCAAAGGCACTCCCGGAATATTATCTGTCAATCTATATTTTCCAGAATAAATAAGACCTGAAGGGATAGAAGGTTCATAACTCTCTGGATATATCGAGGCATAGATATTCGAAAAAACATCATGTCTTGATGATGTAAGACCGTTACTGCCCATCCCACCATTATATTCACTTTCATAAGTCGATTGTCCAAATGATGCCAAACCCACAATAACATCCCCCGGAGCAATCTGATCATTTGCAAAAACATCATCCTTTTTCATTCGGGCAGTTACTGTGCTGTCGACAATGATTGTTCTCACCAGATCTCCAACATCAGCGGTTTCTCCTCCCGTACTTAAAATACTAACCCCATTATCTCTGAGCATCTGCAAAACTTCCTCAGTACCATTAATGATTTTAGCAATAACTTCTCCCGGTATTACTTTTTGATTTCTACCTATTGTCGAAGAATATAAAACATTATCAAGCGCTCCAACACAAGCCAGGTCATCGATATTCATAATGATGGCATCCTGAGCAACTCCTTTCCAAACTGAAATGTCTCCGGTTTCTTTCCAATAAATATATGCCAGAGCTGATTTTGTTCCTGCGCCATCGGCATGCATAATGTTGCAATAATCGTCATCGCCACCGAGAATATCAGGTACAATTTTGCAAAAAGAATTTGGATAAAGTCCTTTGTCTATATTTTTAATAGCATTGTGCACATCCTCCTTACTGGCTGAAACGCCTCTTTGCATATATCTTTCTTCCATATCCAGTAAAAATTAATAAAATGGATTGTTAAATAGTGGCCAAAATTAGATAATAAACCTGAATAATATTGTTGTTAATTAATGAAACATTGCAAATGAATTGCGACGAAAAAGGCAAAGTTTAAATATGCAATAAGCACCCCATGCCTATCGCAATAATCATATCATTTTGTCAATAATGATGATTTCAATTTATAGTCAATTCTCCAATAAGATCTTTATGCCTGGGAAATTTATCAATTAATTTTTGCTTTTTGGCCAGCTCGAAATCATCGAAATGGAATCCGGGAGCTACAGTACAACCTAGTAATGCAAAACTATTTTTGTCAACGACTTTGCCGCCAAACCAATTGTTTCGTGGTATGGTAATTTGAAGGCTTTCCCCCTCTTCCAAATTATTTCCCAACAGTCGTGTAGTCAGTGTTCCATCATTCTCCAACGTAAAAAGTTTGAGTGTTGTTCCTTGGTAGAAGTGCCATGTTTCATCAGACTGTATTCGATGAAAGTTTGAAATTTGTGTTCCTTTCAACAAAAAATAAATTGAAGTTGAAAAACTTCGATTACCATTGTAGCGATCTGGTAAGGCATTCATAGCAATATTTTCATCCGATCTATAAAATTCTCGGAAATATCCACCCTCAGGATGCACTTCCAAATTTAACTTTTCAATCCAATAATTAGCGTCGTTCATGCTACTCCAATTCTCTAGTACCTACTCATTATAAGAAAATATTTTTATACATTTGACCAATGAAGTATTTATTACTTCTTATTGGTGAATACTCACAATTTATTATTTATTGAATGGATCCTAACTATCAGGAAAAACTTAGCCATGTCAACGATCTTATAAAACTTTCTCAAATTGATGGTAGTGAATCACACATGGAGCTAAACTTTATTAATTCTGTAGCCGCCAGGTTGGGCATTGAGAAAAGTGATGTTACACGAATTAAAAATGGAGACATTGACATTACCTTTACGACACCAAAAAATGAAACAAAAATCATAGAGCAATTTCATCGGCTCATTCTACTTATAGGAATTGACAAGCTTATTTATAAAGAAGAGGTTTCATTTTGTGTAGAACTTGGTGTAAGAATGGGACTCCATTATAATGCCATTACAGAATCACTTCGAAAAACTCTTCGAAATCCAGCATATATCATGCATCTAGACGAAATGGAAAATATATTTAAAAAATACTCAAACTAGAGTATGTCCATAAAGTGTCTAATTTTAGAGCTAAATATTTGAATAAGATATTGATAATATTTCATGAGTTTGATGCCTTAGGATCAGACAATTTGAAATAATTTAAATATTGCAAAAAAGAGTACTATTAATTTGGTAGAGCATAAGGACAGGCTCTTGCTTAAAGAGTAAACAAAAACATCAAAAATACTAGTGTCCACGAAAGGACAATGAAATGCCACAATACTCCATAAATTTCCAACTTAACTTTCTCAATAGGATTAGTTGCTACAATTAGTGTCTTTACAGGATCGTTTTCAATGAGCAGATACTTAAAATATAATATTGCAGACATAATCAGGCCTACCAAAACATAGGCAAGATGAACAGATGAAAAAATAATCAAATAAGTAGAAATGCCATTCTTTTCTGAGATTGCATCATTTTTTAATATTTCCATCCAGGCAACAAATTGAGAAAAGAAAAAAAGTAACCCAAAAATTATTGCCAGACCCAACAATTTCCTTAGTAAAGCAATATTATCATTTGAATAGGCACTTAATATTTTGGATGTAAAATATACAGAACAAAGTATAATGATAGTACTAACTGTAAAAAATTTAGGTATGTAAAACGTAAAAACTCCATTAAGTTCAAAAACTAAATGCTTTATAAACATAATAGAAATGGTAGCATACAAAATACAAGTGATGGATATTCCCAGGTAATTTATCATTTTGAAAGGGTGAAGCCTTTCTATCCGCTCGATTACGGGTCTGCTTTTTGATATACCTACTTTTGGATTGTATGATTTCATAATTCTTTGTACAATACCAACACAATTATTTACAAAGGGTTTATAAATTTACAATTTTTTAATTCTTAAAAAATTCAATTATGCTATTTGCCTATAAATTCCCTAGCAAATTATACCTTTATGATGTGCAATTATAACGAAATATATTTCAGGTAATTGTCAAAGGATATATCCTGCTAATTCCAGCTATAATACTAACTTTGGGTCGTAATAAACCACTAATTTTTGAAACCAAAAGATTTTTTAAAACTTTATAAGGAAGATATTATATCAAGCTCTGTTGCTGAGATACTAAAATCCAATTCGGGAGTCAGGATACATCTTAAAGGCCTCTCGGGCAGTTTGGATGCTGTTCTTGCCGCTATGGTTTGTACTAAAAATTCTCATAAAAGCAATCTATTTATTCTTCAAGACCGTGAAGAGGCAGCATATTTTCAAAATGATTTAGAAAATCTTCTTGAAAATAAAAGTGTGTCTATTTTTCCTACTTCCTATAAAAAACCTTATGAGTTTGAAGAGACAGAAAACGCAAACATAATATTAAGGATGGAGCTCATTTCTAAACTTAATACTAAAAAAAATGAAGGTGTTTTAATAGTAAGTTATCCTGAAGCACTATGTGAAAAAATAGTCAATAAAAAGTCTTTAAAAAATCACACGATTTTTCTTGAAGTTGGCAAAGATATCGACTTGGATAAATTGTTTCAAGAATTGATTGATTATGAATTTGAGAAGGAAGATTTTGTGTATGAAGCTGGTCAATTTGCAATTAGAGGTGGTATTGTTGATATTTTTTCTTTTGGAAATGAATTGCCTTTTAGAATAGAATTATTTGGAAATGAAATTGAAAGTATAAGAACTTTTGATCCTCATACACAATTGTCAATTAGCAATAAAAAATCAATAGGAATTATTCCTAACCTACAAACAAAATTCATTGAAGAATCAAAACAATCATTTTTAAGTTTTTTACCTAAAAACACAAATATCTGGTATAAAGATGTTCAGCTAACCTTAGATACAATTGATAGATATCATGAAAATGCCAAGGTTAGTTTTCAAGATATTTCTATAAAAAGTAACTATACACAGGTAATTCAAAATCCTGAATTACTATTTGAAACGAAAGAGTCATTTTTAAATGATGTGGAAAAACATGACGTAGTTGAATATGGAAATCGCTTTCACTTTAAGGCCTCTGAAATATTTACTTTTGACTCTGAAAATCAATCTTCATTTGATAAAAATTTTGAATTGATCTCTAAAAATTTAATAGAAAATCAACAAAAGCAGTATAAAGTAATTGTTGCTTCCGATTCTATTAGGCAAATTGACCGCCTGACATCCATTTTTGAAGAAATAGATTTGAGCTTAAAATTTGAAACATTAAACATCAGTCTGAGAAATGGATTTATTGATCATGAAAACAAATATGTTTGCTATACTGACCATCAGCTTTTTGAAAGGTTTCATAAGTATAAAACGCAACAAAAATATTCTAAATCAAAAGCTCTAACCTTAAAAGAACTAAAATCTCTTCAGACCGGCGATTATGTCGCTCACATTGACTATGGGGTGGGAAGGTTTGTGGGAATGAAAAAAATAGAGGTAAACGGTAATAAGCAGGAAGCATTAAGATTGATATATAAAGATAATGATATTTTGTATTTGAGTATCTATTCATTACATAAAATATCAAAATATTCTGGCAATGAAGGCACATCTCCAATATTAAGTAAATTGGGGTCTCCTGAGTGGGAAAACAAGAAAAAGCGAGTAAAGAAAAAAGTAAAAGATATTGCAAAGGATCTTATTGCCCTATATGCCAAAAGAAAAGCTGC
>CAYREN010000409.1:0-4660 GCA_964423255.1 uncultured Roseivirgaceae bacterium
TATTTCTGGCAAACACTTTGCTATAGCAAAACGCTCAATAGATAAAGGTGGTCGACAGGATATATTTCTTGGTACACGAGACTGCCAGGCTTATGTGGAACCTTGTGAATTTGGTGAAGGTACAGGCGCTTATGATGAAATTAATGAGCTTGGTTTTGGCCTAATGTTTCATGGTTTTGATTACCCGGATGAAACAGGCAAGGATGAGCTGCGTAGTCGTTTTTGGAATGCTACTATGAAAAAAGGTATTCTGGAATTTCCAAAACCTAAAGAGTGCACAGTTAGTCGTTTTGTTCGAGCCATGCAGCCTAAGCAATTTGAAGAAGGTGAAAACCTTCTTTCAGTAGAAATTGAGGAGGCTGGTTCATGAGTTGGATGACAAAATTATATGATACGTATAATAAGGTTGTAGATGATCAAAGTCTTCCTGATCGTCCAGATCCGTATTTTCATATTAAGGAAGGCTGTCATATTGAAATCACAATTGATGATAAGGGTTGTTTCAAATCAGCGCAAAGCCTTGTTACAGAAAAAAAGTATGGCAAAAAGACTGTTTACAAAAAAACCAGTACTGTTATTCCAATAACACCAAAAAGCCTCACGGGTCGAACAAGTGGCCCAGCACCTTACCCTTTGACAGAAAAAATACAGTATGTAGCTAAAGACTATGCTGATTATGGAGGAATGAAGGCTTACTATTTTTGGCACTATGTAGAGCAATTAGAACATTGGGCAAATAGTGACAAATTTAGTCATTGGAAAGTCAGGGCAATTTTTGATTATGTAATAGAAGGTACAGTAGTCAAAGACTTAGTCGAAGCTGGACAATTGTTTGTGACCGAAAACGATGAGAAACCTATATTAATCACAAAATGGAAGGAACAGGCAGAAAAGGGGAAAAAGAAACCCCCTTTAATTCAATCTGTAACAAGCGGCGAGCAAGGTAATGCAACTATTCGATGGAGGATTCAACGAAAAGGTGAGCTAAATGATACAACGTGGGATGATGAAGAACTAATTGAAACATGGCAATCATATGCTTCATCAATTCAGAAAAAGAACGGATTCTGTCAGATATTAGGTCAAGAAGCTTTTATTACTCAAACACATCCAAAGGCAATATATCCACAGGCTATAAATGCAAAACTTATTTCAACACCAACCGATAAGGGTTACTTAACCTATCAAGGAAGATTTACAGACGATTCTCAACCAGTAGGTATTAGTTTTGAAGTTTCCCAAAAATCTCATAATACACTACGGTGGTTAATTGATCGGGGACAGGGAAAAACTATTGGAGAATCTAAGGAAAAGAAACGCCCCGCAGTTATCTTGTCTTGGGCAGTTTCAGGTGCTGACATTCCGCAACCAATGGAAGACACTTGGGATTTTCTTGGTGAGGATCTACAAGAAATGTCTGCCCAATTACCTGCGGTTGACAATCAGATTGATCACACAATTGATCTTGGCCAATCATTTGCGACAGCTCTGGGTAAGCACATAGTAGGTTGCAGAACTAAACTGAATAATGCAGATAACATTGTGATCATGGGATTAGATAGTGCAACTGATGGGCGGATGTCTGTGACCTACTACCAGGAGTTCTTTCCTGATGATTATATTGAACGGATTAGCCGATGGCATGAAGAGTTTTCGTGGCCTCAACGACACAATTTTAAAAAAGATGGGGAAAGCCAAGATTGGGAATCACAGATAGTATACCCAAACGCCCCATCTCCCAAAGCTATTTGGGAGGCAGCTTATGGCAAGCAAATTACCGATTCACTAAAGAAAAGTACAGTAGAGCGTATATTGCCTTGCATAGTAGAAGTGCGACCCTTTCCTCGTGATCTGGTTAATAAGGCAGTACAAAGAGCCGGAAACCGTTCAGTAAAACGATTATCTGATCAGTATTCCAACTGGAAAAGTGAAAAAGCTGCATGGGAAAAAGATTTAAGTGTGGCTTGCGCCTTATTCAGAGGTTTTAGTAAACGCAATCCAAATCAGACCAAGGAGTATGAAATGGCTTTAGAAGAAAACAGAACAACCCGAGACTACCTTTATGGTCGCTTGTTAGCAATTGCAGAAAAAATAGAAGAAATGGCAATGATCGTTGCAAAAGAAAAAGTGAGAACAACACATGCTAGTCGTTTAATGCAACGATTTTCAGATCACCCTGCATCAACCTGGTTAACTATTGAAAAAGGTATCAATCCCTATCAACAGAGATTAAGAAATAATATTCCTCCACTTGAAAGTGCATACAAACGATTGCTAGATGATATTTGTGATGCTTTTGAGAGTGATGACTTTGTATCACTTGATAAGCTTTCTGCAGAATATCTTTTAGGTTATCACTGCCAAAGGAAGTGGCTGAGAGATCATAAATTGAAAGCAGGGAAATGGGTAATTAAAGAAATTGATGAGAATGAAGAATTACAAACTGAAGGAGATGAAGAATGAGCTTACAAAATAAAATAGATTTCGCACTGATTTTTAGTGTTAAAAATGCCAACCCAAATGGTGATCCACTAAATGGAAATCGTCCACGCACTGATTATGATGGCTACGGTGAAGTAAGTGATGTTTGTATCAAGCGAAAGATTCGAGACAGATTACAAGGCAATGGTGAAAGTATATTTGTACAGTCTGATGAAAAGAAAACTGATGGTATGCCTAGTTTAAAAGCTCGAGCATATTCAGATGAGTATGGATTGGGTGTGGATGCGTTTGATGCTAAAAAAGCATCGCCTGATGAAACCGCTCAATTAGCAAGTAAAAAGTGGATTGATGTACGCAGCTTCGGGCAATTGTTTGCCTGGAAAGCAGATAAGAAAGGTGATGATGGCATATCTATTCCAATTCGTGGCCCGGTTTCAATTCAATCAGCTTTTAGTGTTGAGCCAGTCAGTATTACCAGCACCCAAATTACCAAAAGCGTAAGTGGTGAAGGTGATGGCACTAAAAAAAGCTCAGATACAATGGGCATGAAACATCGAGTTGATAAAGCTATTTATGTGGCTTTTGGTGGTATGACACCACAATTAGCTGAGCGCACAGGTTTTAGTGATGAAGATGCAGATAAAATTAAAAAAGTTTTACACAAACTATTTGAAGGTGATGAATCATCAGCCCGACCTGCTGGCAGCATGTCCATTGAAAAAATAATCTGGTGGAAACATAATAGTAAATCTGGTCAATATTCATCTGCTAAAGTGCACCGAAGTCTTAGCGTAAATGCTGATGGTAGCTATAGTCTTGATAAGCTAGAAGGGCTTACTCCAGAAGTAATAGATGGCTTCTGATTTAATGTCAAATCAAAGACAAACCAGAAACAATCCTATGAATTCATTTACTGATTTCCTTCGCTACACTATGCATTTGAAAAATACTTTTGCAACTGATGAGTTAGTAAAGGATTCAGTTAGTTCCAAAATGGAACTAACTGCACAAGACCGGATATTTGAATCAGACTTTGACAAGTTGGTCGCATTACAGAATAAAGATCAAAAAAATGAGTGATGAAGCACGTACCATTATGCTCTCGGCGCTACAACACTACGCCTACTGTCCACGCCAGTTTGCGTTAATTCATGTCGAGCAGGTATGGGCTGAAAATTATTTTACCGCGCACGGTAATTTATTACACGAACGAGTTGATAGTTGCGAACCGGAACAACGCGGCAATGTGCGTTATGAGCGGAGTGTCGCAGTTAAGTCTCAACAATTACAGCTTACGGGTAAACTCGATTTACTGGAAATAGAAGGCAGCCCAGTGTCTAAATATTTTCCAGTGGAATACAAACGCGGTAAACCTAAAAAAGAAGACTGGGATAAAATTCAGCTTTGCGCTCAGGCTTTATGTCTTGAGGAAATGCGTGATATTAAAATTGAAGAAGGGGCGATGTGGTACTGGCAGGTGAGAAAACGTGAGCCGGTATTGTTTGATGATTCATTGCGAGCGATAACGCTTGCAGCAATTGAAGGGGCGCATCATTTGCTGGCTTCTGGTATTACGCCTCTACCGACGGATATTAAAAAACGTTGTAAAGCCTGCTCATTGGTTGATTTATGTGAGCCGGATGCATTTCGACGGGATCATTCGAATGATTATATAGCGGGGCTTTTTACTGAATTGACAGGGAATGAGATAGATAAAAACTGATATGCTAAAAACTAAAGCAGGTGATTTTAATTATAGCGAATTCATCTCAATTAAGGACAGATAAGATGACAAAAAAGAACAAGGTAATAGATGTTCAGGGAAGAGAAATTACCATTCTTGCTGTAAAAGAGAAAAACTATATTTCGATGACGGATATGGTTCGTAATCTTGAAAATGGTCTTTCCCTGATCGAAAAATGGCTACGAAATAAAAACACCATTGAGTTTTTAGGTATCTGGGAAGAAATCTATAATCCAGATTTTAATTCCCCCGAATTCGAGGGAATTAGAAATCAGGCAGGATTGAACCGCTTTGTTCTTTCGGTAAAACAATGGGTTACAAAAACAAACTCAAAAGGAATTATAGCCAAAGCCGGTAGATACGGAGGCACTTATGCACACCAGGATATTGCCTTTGAATTTGCGTCATGGATATCACCTCAATTTAAACTCTATCTCATCAAAGAATTTCAACGTTTAAAAGATGAAGAGTACA
>CAYREN010000410.1:0-4656 GCA_964423255.1 uncultured Roseivirgaceae bacterium
AAGAGAATATCATACTTTTTATAGCTAAAAGAAAATATCCCCGCATTTGATACTATTAATTTATTCTTTTCTGCTATTATAAAATATTATTTTGGTAATACCTGCCAATAAGGTATAATAGTTATTTCAATTCTCCATAAGACAATATATGAACGCATCTTGATTTTCCGTCAACTTCTTTTAGGATTTGATTTGGCACTTTATTTCAAGAGCTTAGATAGCAATCGCTTTTATGGAAATATTGTAACTATTAAAATAATTAAAAACACACAATTATTGACAGATTCTTAATTTTGAAAGGACTTGAAAGTTTTATTTAATTTCATTCTATATCGAAAAAAAACTCTGAGCACCTCCTTTACCATGAAATATCAATATTTTCAGAACATTATCATTTGATTTATTGACTCAGATCATTTTCCTTTAAAGCAATTTGGCTGGGTTTCCTGCAATTTTTGAACCTTCTTCAATATCTTCAACAACAACAGATCCGGCTCCAATTGTGGTCCATTTTCCAATGGACAACCCTGGTAATATTGTGACATTGGCACCTATAAAAGCCCCAAATCCAATTTTAACATTGCCGCAAATTACAGCTCCTGGTCCAATATGCACAAAATCGTCTATCATACAATCATGTTCTACGATAGCACCGGTATTTATTATTGTATGTTTCCCAATTGTTGCGTTGGTTTGAATAGCAGATCTTGCCATGACCATAATTCCTAGGTTAACTTCAAAACTTTCAGGTAGGAAAGCAGTATGGTGGATGGTAGTTCCAATTTTATGTTTTATAATTTTGGATAATTCAAATCTTTTCCTGTTTGAGCCAATGCAAATAATTAATTTTTCCCTGGTAAAATGATTTGCAGAATATGGAGATATTACATCAAACCCCAAAAAAGATTTTTTAGATAAATTATCATCAAAAACACCATGAATTATATTCCCTTCAGAAATAATACAGTCATGAACTACTTTTGCATGTCCGCCTGCTCCGTATAAAATCATTTCATTATATCTTTGAGTCCTCAAAAACAGGCATTTCTACATGTTTTTTATTAAAAATGAATATTGATATGAAGGTCTGAAAAAGAGTCATTAAACATATCTTAATGTCAAGATAAAATGAAACATTGCTGACATACCATTGGTCCAATTCAAATCTTCGATCCCATGTTATGTCGTTTTTTCCATGAACCTGAGCCCATCCAGTAATGCCTGGTTTTACAAGGAATCGATTCTTTTGAATGTTATTATAGTTTTCTTCATATGCTATCGGTAATGGTCTTGGTCCAATAAATGAAATTTCGCCTTTGATAATATTGAAAAGTTGTGGTAGTTCATCAAAACCAGATTTTCTCATAAATTTTCCAAAAAATGTAAACTTTCGATTATCCATACTCAATTCATTCTTTAGAGTTGGAACTAAAGTCCTGAATTTGTACAATTTGAATCTTTCAAATTTTTGTCCGGTTCGTATTTGTGTAAAAATAACAGGACTTCCTTGCGTGATGAATAGCAATATCGTTGTAAAGATGAGCAGTGGAAAAAAAAGTACAATCAATACAATAGCAAATAGTTTATCAAAGAAAATTTTAATATAAATTGAATACATAGTTAAGCAATTCTAATCATTTTTACTTTTATGAAAATATATAATATAGACAAAGCCAAAAGCATGATTCCAGAATAAATAAGTTGATCAATCATGTTAAGTTTAATAATACATATTATAAAAATATTGACAATCGCTTGAATTATCATATAAATGGTGGACATACTTAAATGTGAAATTCCAGTTTTACTCACCACAACCTGGAAAAAATGCAATCGATGAGCGACGAAAATATTTTCCTTTCTCAGTATTCTTAGAATTATTGTAAAAATTGTATCAATCCCATATAATGTCAAAAACAGAATAAAAATAAATTGTTGAGATTGAGATATTAATTTTGTTATCATGAAAACAATAATAAAAGCAATGGTGAGGCTTCCTACATCACCGGCAAAGCAGACTGCCTTTATTCTAAAATTGAAAAAATTGAAGGAAATTAGCGCAAGTAAAAATATTGTTAAAAAATCATTGGATATAAAAGGGTATAAATAATTATTCACATAGATCAATGAAACCGTAATAACAAAATTATACCCCCCGGTCATACCGTTTATTCCATCCATAAAATTGAATGCGTTTATGATGCCGGTTGTCACTAAAACAATTATTAAAAGCCAAATAATACTATTGTCTGTAAGATCCAATTCAATTAAAATCATTACAACAGAAAAGGTCTGAATGGGAATTCTTACTTTTCCTGGTAAATCAATAATATCATCCATAAAGCCCGTAATACCCAAAACTGTCAAGCCGGCAATGAAATAATACCCTGGAGATTCTACAGATAATGAATACAATACAATTGTAATCAGCACCACAATACCACCTCCCCGAATTGTAGCGCCTTCATGCATTGTCCGATGGTTTGGATGATCAACTATATTGAATGTGCGTGCCACGCTAAAATAAATATAGTAGGCAGTTAATAACAATATTGTAAATGCCAGATAATGTCCGCTATTCATGAAAAGATTTGATGGTTTTTCTTAGCCCTTCGATTGTTGATTCCGGAAGACTTTCGTCCAAATTTAGTAAAAGTTTTTGATTTGAAACTGTCATATTTTCACTCAGCTTGGCTACAGTTTTCAAATTGAAAGGGGCGCGAATCCAAGTGCCAATTAATGCTAATTTCTTTACTATAATTTTTGGAATTTTTACAATTATCACCTTCTTGTTTATTTCTTGTCCAATTAGTTGGATTAAATCGTTAGTTGAAATAGTATCGTTATCTGCCAGAAGATAGATACCGGCAGACAATTTGCTTTCAAGAGTTTTTTCAATTATAAAACAAAAATTTTCGATCGAAAGAAATGATCGCTTGTTTTTGAAAACACCCAATGGGTATGGAATTCCGGCTTTTACAAAATTGTACAGCAAGTTGAGGTTTCCTTTGTTTCCAGGACCATGAATCATACATGGTCTCAAAATGAAAGCATTCTTGTTAGCCTTCTGGTTGTTCAATATGTATTCTTCAGCATCTTTTTTAGACACTCCATAATTGGACCTTGGGTTACTAATATACTTTTCGTCAATCAATTGATCAGCATGGTCTGTAACTGCTTTTATGGAGCTAATAAAAATAAAATTGCTTACTTGAGACCGAAGAAATTCATCGTATATTTCGCTTGTCCAACGAAAATTGACCCGTTGATAATCTCCCTCTTTGAATTTTCCTGAGAGATCGTGGGCAATTCCAGCAAGGTGGATTACGGTATCGATAAGATATCTATCTAAAATATTTGCAGATATTTCATTTATGAAGTCCACATTGCTTAACAAGGATTTTCCTTTTTCAATATTTCGTGAATATCCAATGATTTGGAATTCACTATTATTTTGCAAGTACTTCACCAAATTGGTTCCGACAAAACCTGTAATACCCGTGATGAGAACCCGTTTCATTTGTGATTGAAAAGTTCAAAAATTTTCCGGAAATATTTTGGATATATTTTCATTGCGTTGGTCTTTATGCCATGTTTACGACAGGCGCGAATAATTTCATTATTGAGGGTAATATTGCTTTTAATTCCATTGGAACTTACTCCACCTTTACGCATTTTCACCATTTTCATGGGTAAATACATATAATTAAGTTTGTGAACATAAAGTAGTCTTATTAGCATTTCATAGTCTGCTGCAATGGAATAATCTGTTTCGAAATATCCATACTTTTCATAATATTTTCTTCTCACAAAAAAAGTAGGATGTGCCGGCATATAGCCTTTGGCAAATTTATTGGGATGCCATTTTTCTGAAGAATAAGTCCGTACAGTTTTATGGATATTTTGCGGGTCTACAAATATCAAATCCCCAAAAACGGCATCAATTTTTTCGTCTATAAAAGCCTCAGCAACTTTTGAAATTACCTGATCGTCAAAATAAAAATCATCTGAGTTAAGGATGCCAACTACATCTCCGGTAGCTTGTTTTAATCCTTTGTTCATGGCATCGTATATGCCGTTGTCATCTTCGCTTATCCAGTATTCTAGTCTATTGTCACATTTCTCCAATATTTTTTGCGTTCCGTCATTTGAATTTCCATCAATTACAATATGCTCAATATTATTGTATTCCTGATTTGCAACTGAGTTAATGGCATCTTCAATGTGAGTGGCACTATTATAGCAAACCGTGATAATGGAGATTTTCATTGATGCCAAAATTAATCTCCCAAGGTTGTATTTGAAAATGGGATCGCAAATATTATTTCATTTGCAGTAATATTCAGAATTTGAATATTTAATAAATTCAAAACCTTTCTATCATTCAATAATCCTGTCCTTTGCCTTAAGTGCAGGATTTCCACGGTAAATTCCATAGACCTCTAAATTTGTGGTGGCTACTGAATTGACAGATAAAACACTATGGGAATAACAAGTAATTCCAGGACAAACTACAGATTTGGCTCCAATCCAAACTCCATCTTCCAGAACAATTTTTCCAGTCATTAAATCAAAAGTCGATTTCTTATAATTATGGTTTCCAGTTAGCAACATAGAGCCTTGGGACACTTCGGCTGGATACGGTAAAGAAAATGA
>CAYREN010000411.1:0-4646 GCA_964423255.1 uncultured Roseivirgaceae bacterium
TGTTTTTACTGAGTTGTGAAAATAAAAGACAAGCAGCACCAAGACCAAACATTGTCTGGATTATGGTTGAAGATTGGGGCAATCAATTATCATGTTATGGTGAAAAGGGCATCTCCACACCCTTTATTGATAAAGTAGCTTCTGACGGATTGAGGTTTGAAAACGCGTTCTGCACGGCTCCAGTATGTTCTCCTTCAAGATCTGCCATGATCACCGGATTTCATCAAAATTATATCGGAGCAAATCAACATCGAACAAATCGAGCTACCGGCTTTGCCAAAGAAGAATTGCCATATGAAATAAAGCCTATTACGCATTTACTTGAAGGGGCTGGATATTTCACATGTTTTATGGCGTCACGAAAAACAGATTTAAATTTCACCTTAGACAGACCTGTTTACCAGGGAAAAGACTGGAGTGAACGAGAAGAAGGGCAGCCATTTTTTGCACAGCTAACCTTCAACGGATCTCATCGAAGATGGAAAAGAGATGTTAAGAAACCCATTGATATCGATAATGTAACCTTACCTCCATATTATCCACAAACAGACCTGGCCAAAAGGGATTGGGCAAATGGTCTGGAGGCCATGCAGATTGTAGACCGACAGGTAGGACAAGTGCTGCAAAGGCTAAAGGAAGAAGGACTTGCAGATAATACTGTAGTATTTATAATTGGTGACAATGGACGATGTATGCCACGCGGCAAGCAATTTTTATATGATGGAGGAATTGAGGTCCCCATGATTATTAGATGGCCGGGAAGAATAAGTCCTGCTCAGGTAAATAATGATATGGTGTCTACGCTAGATATTTCAAAAACTATTCTTGACATAGCAGGCGTTAATCCTGGTTATGAACTTCATGGTGAAAATTTATTTGATGGAAATACGGCAGACCGTACTTATATATTCGCTTCAAGAGATAAGATGGATAGTACGAACGATGCCATGAGGGCAATCAGATCACGGGAATTTAAACTGATTCATAACCTCATGCCCGAAAGACCCTATTGCCAATTTAATAAGTATAAAGAACGAAGTTATCCAGTTTTGGCTCAGTTAAATGTAATGAATATGAAAGGGGAATTGACTCCTGAGCAGGCATTGTTTATGGCTTCAACAAAACCGGAGTTTGAATTATTTGACTTAATAAATGATCCTTGGGAATTGAATAATTTGGCAGATGATCCAGCCTATAAAAAGATCAAATCTACGCTTCTTGGTGAACTCGATAATTGGCGAAAAAATGTCATCCATGACCTGGGAGTAAGCGATGCTTTTAGAAATGGCGGATGGCCTGCTGATTACCCAACTAAGTCTCTGGCAGAATGGGAAAATGTACTTGAATTATTTAGGCCTTGGGTTTTTCGAGAACCTGGTGAGGTAATGGAACATCCTTTTTATCCATCAAGAAAATAGTACCATATCTACCTGAAAACAAACTATACATGTATTTTGGATAAAGTATAACTTTAAGAAATTTTCAGAAGCTAATAAATGTTTTTTTTCGCAATAACGTGCACAAACTGTTCGGAGTGGACTCAACTTTGAGACTATAATAATTATTGGTAGGTTGACACGATGGAAGGAGAAATATAAAACTTATAATTAACAATCTTTGATTCTTGAAACGTAGTAGGTGTAAAAAAATAAATCCGAAAATGTAGTCAAGGCATGAATACGTTTTCGGATTTTATTAGAGGTTTTAAAGAAGTTTTTAAACTACCTTTCCGTTCTTTACTTCACCAAAGTAATGAACATCGTATGTATTTTCGTATCTTCTAATCGCCATGTCAATTTGAACTTTTGATTCACGCCAAATCTTCATGCCTTTGTGTTCGCCTCTTCGGCGTAATTCCAGGTAAAAACCGTTTTTCAATTTTACTTCTCTCGTTACAGGTCGTGCCATATTTCAGTTTTTATTAATTTAATATGTCGAATGATCATCATTCAATATTTCATTAGGAAAAAAGTTCTTAAATTCTGGTAATAATTAATTCAATATTAACATTAAATTCTTCCAATTATTTCGTCTTTTTTTCAAAACGCAAAGATAAAATTTTTATTGGATTTATTGGGAAAATACGCACTTTTTTTAGTCTTAACGAGGTTTGAAGTTGATCAATGTTCAAACGAGATTTTTTCTGCAAGCTAAAATTATCTCCGCTTTTACTTATTTTCTTTTCACCCCGCTGACGGCTTTTGTATTCAATGGGTTTTCTGGCCATTCATGCTTTGGATATCTTCTTTTCAATTCTTTTTTTACTTCGAAATAGGCATCTTTCCAGAAACTTTGCAAGTCTGAAGTTATTTGTACAGGTTTGAACCCTGGAGATAACAAGTGCATTAATATGCTAATTTTTCCATGATTTACGGTTGGAGATATTTCCATGCCAAATACTTCTTGAAGCCTCACTGCCAGAACAGGTGGTGCTCCATTGGGGAAATAATTAAGTTTTATCCAGGACCCACTCGGGACTTTCATTTTTGAAGGAGCCAATTTTTGCAATTCTTGCTGTTTTTCCCAGGGTTGCAGCTCATTCAATACTTTGCTAAGATTAATCTTTTTTAATTCTTCAGGTTTTTTTATTGATGTCAAATATCCAGAAAGCCATTCGTAGTTAGTCACCAGTAGGGTAGGTGTACTCACATCTTGCCAGTTGTCAGTTGGATTCCATTTTTTTAATGACATCATCCGATTTTGCCATTGCACGAATTCTTCATCAAAATTCAGTAGATGCTTTCCTTCCTTTTTTATCGCCTCAGATATTGCCTGCACAAGTTGCGATTCATCCGGAGCAGGCAATGGTGTAGATCTTAGTACAATACTTCCTATTCTAAGATCTTTGGAGGCGATCAAGCCACCCTTTTTTGTATCCCATGTGATTATTTCTTGTTCTTTGACCAGGGGTGCCAGATCTTTGGGATTGAGAGGAGAAGCCATAAATATTTTCCCCATTCCATCACGGGCATCTACATGAGCGATGGCCAGCCAGGGTTCATGTGCCAAATCATCTTTGTGACCGGCCATAGCAAATTTTCCATTCGAAAGCTGGAACTGTGCATTGTTTCCGGGTCGGGCAAAAGCTATTCTTTCAGGATAGGCATGCGCTAATAAAACTCCCGTTTCATACGGATCAAAAGCTTCATTATTTTCCTGAACATCGAATAATCGTCGATACGATGAGGCAATTTTTTCTATCCTCTTGAATCTATTGTTTTTAAATTCATTTGATCGATATCTTCTCAATGCCTCAATTCTAGTATTGAGATCAATTCCATCTTCTTTTTTCAAAGGATCCCGTTCTTCCAACAGCGGTGCAACATCTGTAGCAAGTGCCAACATTTCATCTTTCTCAGCTTCAATTAACATATGTGCGATACGGGGGTGACATGGCAGCTTGTGCATGTTTTTTCCATGTGCAGTAATTTTTCCATTTTCCAGGGCATTGAGCTGATGCAAAGTCTCACTTGCTTGTGCAACTGCACCTGTTGATGGTGGTGTGAGCCAGGTGAGTTGTTGAATGTCAATAATACCCCAATTTGCCATGTCCAGAACAAGAGAGGCCAGATCAGCTTCCAGTATTTCAGGAATTCGATGGTCTTCGAGGCGATCTTGAGTTGCTCTTGACCACATCCTGTAGCAAATCCCAGGGCTCAATCTCCCTGCTCTTCCAGCTCGTTGATCTGCGGAATCTTTTGTTATTTGAATAGTTTCGAGTCTGGACAATCCCGATTTATGATCAAACTTCGATGTTCTACCAAAGCCACTGTCAACAACAATTTTAATACCCTCTATCGTAAGACTGGTTTCAGCAATAGAGGTGGCAATAACGATTTTTCGCATTCCATGTCTATTGGGGAAAATAGCTGCAAATTGTTTGCCTTGAGGCAACTGCCCGTAAAGAGGGTGTATGGAAAATCCAGACAAGTCATTACGCAATATTTTTTCGCACTTTCTGATCTCTCCCTGGCCGGGTAGGAATACCAAAACATCACCCTCTTTATTTTCTTTTATAGCTTTCTTTACCGTCTGTGCTGCCAACTCTGCCATCATCCATTCATCATGCTGGCCGGTATATCTGATGTCTATGGGGTATTGACGACCCTGGCATGACGCAACCTGAGACTTGAGCAATGATGTGAGGCGAGGCATGTCCAGGGTGGCAGACATAATCATGATGCGTAAGTCGGGGCGTAAAATTTGCTGTGCTTCTCTGCACAAAGCCAAAGCAACATCTGCATGGATGCTGCGTTCATGGAACTCATCAAATATCACCAGACCGACACCTTCCAGGGAATTGTCACTGTGGATCATTCGTGTGAGAATGCCTTCAGTAAGGACTTCTATTTTTGTGGCTTTACTTACTTTGTTTTCAAATCTTATTCGGAATCCTATTGTTTCACCAGGCTCTTCACCAATTAATGAAGCCATACGGGAAGCAATGGTTCTCGCAGCCAGTCTTCTGGGCTCGAGCATAAGTATTTTCTTTCCGGCAAAGGTAGGCTCGTTAAGTAGGGCCAATGGCAAAATGGTGCTTTTACCGGCTCCTGCAGGTGCATTGACAATTAATGTATTTTCGTTGCTGAGTTTATTTTTTACCTCATCGATAATCTCGGTGATGGGTAAATCTATGTCAAAAGGAT
>CAYREN010000412.1:0-4641 GCA_964423255.1 uncultured Roseivirgaceae bacterium
GTAAGGATGTTGTAATCTGTAGTATCTCCATTTATTAATATCGAATTACCCAAACATCTGGTCCCATTTCACTTTTAAGCTGTTCAGATTTGATTGTTGCATCATTTAACGATACATAATCTGCTACAGAAAGTCTATGAAATTTCTTATTTCCAATTGGTGCTAATATGTTGCAAGTCATTCCTTGAGCAGCCAATTTATGAGCATAGTCTCTAACCAAATCTGAATCAATAGAACTTGCTACAATAACATGATAACGTCCTATAGGTGCATTTAAATCAAATACGCCAGCCTGAGTAGCAACCTCTGGCTCCGGCTCTGGTTCTTGTTCAACAACTACCGGTTCTGGTTCTTGTACAGGTTGTTTTACGATGGGTTGGGTTTTCCTAATAACGACAGGCTCTGGGGCATCTTCTTTATTAATCCACATAAAGGTGCCTATAATTATAGCAATCAATAAAATAATGCCAAGAATTATCCAAACAACAGGGCTTTTCTTTTTCTCATATTCCTCTTCGTAGTATGAAGATTGATATCCATCATTATCTGAATCGGTTTCTATAGTGTCATCTTCAAAGTCCTTGACAGAATCAGTTGTTTCTTCAGTAGTAGAATCTTCTTCAGAGGAATCCAGATAAGTAGTAGGTTCTTCTTCCTTATTTTCTTCCCAAATATCAGCATTTGGCTCAGCTAGATCATTGCTGTCATCTTCCGAATCTTCAATCTCAGGCAAACCGAAATCATCTGCATTCTCTTCTTCTTTCTTTGACTTAGGATCCAATTCGTCGTCATCGTTATTATATAGCTCTTTACCTTCCATGTATAATATGTTTTAGTGAAATGGTATTAGACTTTAATAGTCAGTAAATGTATAATAAAATTTTTGCAGGTTCAAAGCAATTAACTATTTGTTTGGCCTTCTATTGAATAAAATCACAGCCTATTTCAAGTATTTTCCAAAGTTAAAAACTAACCGAAATACCAACAATAGCCAACAATCCCCTTGTTGGATATCTATTATATAATTGATAATTATTGTTTAAAATATTATCAACGCTTATAAAAGCGCTGTACTTTTCAGAGAGATAATAATCAATTTTTAAATTCAAATCCACGGCTCCTTCTAAAGTACTATTAATTGGAATCGCCCCTCTCAAATCAACAGATTTAATTCCCGATCTTACAAAAAAGTCTGTTGTTAATTTAATTTTTTTGTAAAAAATATACCAAAATGAATAATCAAACTCAAATGCTGGTCGATGCCATGCTTCGTCGAGTTCACCGGTGCTATAAGCGTTTGCTCTCACAGAAAGCATAGTGCCTAAATTATTTCCTTTATAATAAGATAATGACAAATACCCCTGGAATAATGATGTATTTCCTTTGTCGTATAGAATACTGAATTTATTAAACTCTTTGGGGTCATTTACATAAAAATATAAATTCTTATAAATTGCCGTTCGTACTCCAATGTCAAATGCCAGATTTTGGATTAGGCTTCCTTTTACACCAAATAGAAGATCCAAATTTTTATTTGTATGAGCAATAGGTTGATTGGAGTTGATATATGGATTTTCATTAACAATACTATTAAAGGTCACTTCTTCAACATCACCATCAAGTGATCCATAAGCAGTAATATTGTCATTTAACTCATACGCAACATTCAAAGCGGGGAAAATCTGAGTTTTAGTGCTATTGAGGGTGTCGTTATTATTTACTACCTTAATTCCTACATCAAAAGTAAACGCATTATTACTGAACATAAATGATGGATATATCCTTACCAATGAACGATTGATTTGTCCCGGATTTTTATACGTCGCATATAAATAATCAATCCCCAGATTAGCCTGCATAATGTCACTCAAGATATATTTGCCTTGAAACCCAGTTTTGAACATTAGCTCACTTGCTTCATATTTATCTGAAATATTATTCAATTTACCAAATACTCTATATCGAAAATTATTTTCTGTATTGCTGTTTTGAATATTAAAACCAAGGTGAATATCATTAAAAGATTGTTTTATTGTGTCTCGATTTACTTCAGTTCCGGTATCATATCCATAAAAATGATATCCATCTCTTGCATAACCTATGTCACCTCCAATACTTGCTTTTTGCCCAATATATTTTCCAGATAAATTTACGTTTGTGTGGCCGTCTCCCGAGTTGCCACTATCAACAGGTCCGTTTGCCGATGAGAGATGATTTAATTTAAGCCCATAATTTGATGTTTTACTTTTCCCGCTATTAAGTGATGCATCAAGATATGGCGTTAAATAATTACCAATGCCAATTTTGATATAACTCCCAGGCTTTGAAGTTGATTTAGAATCCTTGAGCTTCAACACGCGTAGCCTCGTTTTAATATCATTTAAAGGAGCTGCATAGTTTTTAAAAGTATATTGAATTTTTTCGGTTTCCGCAGCATTAATTTCGTCTGGTAATACTTTCTTGAAAATTCGTTGAGCAGAAGGCAACGTGATTTCAAGCTCTTTATTTATTTGAAATTCCCCCTCAACTATTTCTCCCTCGTCCTTTATAAAATCAGACTCCTGGGCTTTTGAAGGCATTACACCAACCAATAGAATACTAAATACAATATATATGCTAAACCTCATGATCTTATTTATTTTCAGTATCTTCTACTTCTAAAGTATCTAATTCTGTTATCTCTAATTCTTCTTCAGCCTTTTCGTCTAGAGTAAGTAATTTTAATTGCGCTTTATCAACAATTTCTTCGATAGGCGAATTATCAATTACAGATTGCAATGTTGCTTTAGCTTGAAAATCTTCGCCTATTGCCAAATAATTATCCGCTATCAATAGAAATGACCTTCCTAACCATAGTTCGTAAATAGAAAAACTACTATTTAGCAAAAACAATTTATCAATTGAATCTTGGTATGATTTATCGTCAAAAAGAATCTTTGCATTCAAATAAAGTGCTTCAGCTCCATTTTCATCTTTGGCATTTTCTACAGTCTGCTCAAAATAGCTTACTGCCTTATCTTTTTCTCCAAGCATCAAATAAGATTTGCCAGACATCAATAACGCTTCATTTTTAGCATTCAAAGCAACTTGTCCTTTTTCAAGTATTTGTTCTGCAAACTTGATGGATTCATTGTACTTAATAATAATAAAATTAGCCTTCATCAGCCCACTCCATGCAGCTAACTGCTCTTTTTTAGTAGAAGCAATTTTTTCTAATTTTTCAAAATATTCGATTGACTTTTCAAAATTCTCAGTAACAAATTCCAATTCGGCGATTCTTTGAATAACTCTGTTGTAACGACTAAAACCAACTTCATTGGATATACTATAATAATTTTTTAGTGCTTCAATATTATAATGTTGGCGATAGTATGAATCGGCAATCAGATATTTAGCTTCTATAGCCAATCCACTTACGGGATAAGACACCAAAAAGCTTTTAAGTCCAATGATTGCCAAATCATATTGCTGATTGAAATATTGTGACTTAGCAGCTTCAAACTCTACACTTTCCAATTGGTTGCTTTCGGGATTAGCTTCACGGAACTTGGATAAATATTTATTAAAATCTGTAGTATTTCCAGTCCTTTGCAACACTTGCTGGAGTCCAAGCAAAGCATTCTGAGCAATTTCATGATTGGGATATTTATCCAGAATATATTTATAATCAGCCTCAACGACCTGATCATTTCCAACATTGGTAGAGGCTATTGCTCTACTTTGCAAGGCATAGGGTACAAAACTACTTTCGGGATATTCCTTTATTAAATTTGTGAAAACTTCAATGGCATATGAATATGATCCGTTTTCAAAATTAAATTGTGCCATTTGATATAGCGCATTTGCAGTATGCCTGGAATCGGGATATTCTTTTAATACAATTTTAAAATTGCGATTTGCATCATCGATATTTCCCATTATTCCATGAACAATTCCTTTTCTGAAGTAGCAATAATCGGCCTGTTTGAGATTAAATTTAATGGCTTGATCAAATATTGTCAATGATTTTTGGTACAATTTATTGGCATAAAATGAATCCCCCAACCTAATTAAGGCATCTCGATATTTCACCTTGTTTTCATTACTAATTGCATGATCGATATAATATTGAAAATGTACTTGGGCCTTTTTATAATCTTTCAGGTTGAAATAAGCATAGCCAATCCCATATCTGGTATTTAAATATTCCTGGGAATTTCTTTCTGTATCAGCCCTGAAAACGGCCGCATAGGATGCAACGGCATCATCATATTTCAATGCTACTGAATATGCTTCTGCCTTCCAAAAATTGGCCTTTATTACAAACTTTTTAACCAATGGCTGCTGAAGTGATTTATCAAACATTTGTACAGCAGGGTAAAATTTGCCATTATTAAACAATTCAGTTCCTTTAAAAAAGGCAATTTGCTGGTACGCTTTATTTATGCGCACACTGCGGTAACTCATACCTTCAATATGCTGAAGTGCCAAATCATAGTTTTTAGAGTTGAGGTAGGCATCGGTCAATATTTCATCAATATTTTCTACTCTTGCACTTCCCGGATATTTACTTTTATAGCTGATGATAGACTTTATCGCTTCATCATAATTTTCAACATCTAAATTCAATTTGGCATATTGAAATAATGCATCCTCTTCCAG
>CAYREN010000413.1:0-4625 GCA_964423255.1 uncultured Roseivirgaceae bacterium
ATAATTTGAGTAAATATATAAACAAGTTATAATATCGAGAAGGAATACATAGTCAATACCACATCATCAGAATAAATAATTATTTATCTATCGTGAGCCACGATTATAAAGTAGCCAATATTTTGTTTGCACAATCCAACAGATCTCAGAATACCATTTCCCAAAATCAATTCATGCACACGTTTGCATTATTTTTTGTTAAAAAATAAATATTTCAAGAACGCCTTTGGTAAAGGATGTCGATAATTCAAAATATTATCAATAGATGGGTAAATATCATGTTTTTCGATTTAATTCATTTTTACATTTACTCTCGAATTGTCTCTATTGTCATTCAATCTTTTGAAGATAAGTAGTATCAATCTCACTAATTCTGTTCACAATAAAAAAATGATATCATGGAAAATTATTTATACTTTTCGGTAACTCCGGAGGCATTGATAGTGTCTGGTCTTGTCCCTGAAAAGTTTGGCAGTTACCTCGCTGTAGGAACCCAAAAGCGTGCCCGAGGTCAGGCTGTATTTTTTGAACTTGACATTGACCTCATGGGCGACATTGTTTCTAAAGAATACATAGAAAAAAATTGTGGCCCACGACCTGATGGCTCTCCAAAACGAACACATTACTTATCAATTTACAGAGTTCTTGAGCAAATTCCACTGAATGCACTAAAGGGATTATATCTGACGACTGATGATGGTAAGGTATTGAAACTAAACCAGGCTGACTTGACAAACCAAAAAGAAGAAAGTCTTCACTTATACCAAGAGTTATGCCCGGTCACTCCTCGGATTGCCTCAACACTTGCACCAAAAGAATTTATGAGTTTTGTATGCGACGATAAAAACAACATCTCTGTACCTAAGCTTGTTTTTGTGCAATTAGAACTTGGCGCTTTGGCAAATGATCCAGTAGCAGGATCAGTAGAAAACCTTCCCTACTCCAATATCTTTCATCTGAGAGATTGCCTTGTCGGTTTGCTTCAAAACAGCCATAAATTTACCAAGACAGTAGTGAGATTTTTCAATGGTGATATTCAATATCGGACATGTAAAAATGGGTTTTTTATTGGCGATCATGAAAATTGTCTCTTTTACCCATTCCCCTCAAAGGAAGAACTTGACGACAAATACCATAGTTGGTGGAGATCTGCATTGACTATGGGTTTTTAATAGAATAAACAATTTTTAAATTTTGAATTATGAATAATATATTTTGGCTTGTGCCAATATCCTCACTACTTGCTTTGTCATTTGCCTTATACTTTTATCGGCAAGTTTATAAGGAGGATGAGGGCACAGATACGATGAAGAAAATTGCTCATCACGTAAGATTGGGAGCGATGGCATACTTGAAGCAACAGTATAAGGTGGTACTGATATTTTTTATTATCCTCACTATACTTTTTGCTGTTTTAGCCTACGGATTTAATCTTCAGAATCCATGGGTTCCATTTGCATTTTTAACAGGTGGTTTATTCTCTGGAATTGCTGGGTTTTTAGGAATGAAAACAGCAACTATGGCTTCTGCAAGAACCGCCAATGCGGCAAGAAAATCTCTCAACGCTGGTTTGAGAATAGCATTTAGAAGTGGAGCTGTAATGGGACTTGTAGTAGTCGGCCTTGGATTGCTCGATATCTCTCTCTGGTTTATTGTCCTTACTTATGTTTATCCTGTTGGTGATACACATAACATGATGATCATTACCACCACGATGCTGACCTTTGGAATGGGTGCTTCTGCACAAGCTCTTTTCGCAAGAGTCGGTGGAGGTATATTCACAAAAGCAGCAGATGTAGGGGCTGATTTGGTAGGTAAAGTGGAAGCTGGAATTCCCGAAGATGATCCTCGAAATCCTGCGACTATTGCAGATAATGTGGGTGATAATGTGGGTGATGTTGCCGGAATGGGTGCTGATCTTTACGAATCTTACTGTGGTTCTATTTTGGCGACAGCAGCTTTAGGAGCAGCGGCATTTATAAATAGTTCCGAAATGCAAATGAAAGCAGTGTTGGCACCCATGCTAATTGCTTCAATTGGTATTGTACTTTCTATCATTGGAATATTTGTTGTAAAAACAAAGGAAGGTGCCACACAGAAAAACCTGATGCAATCACTGGAAAAGGGAGTTAATCTGAGCTCAATAATGATTGTGGTGTCTTCATTGGGTCTTCTATACATTTTACAAATAGAAAACTGGTTGGGTATTTGGGGTGCTTTAGTTGTAGGGCTGTTAGTTGGTATTGTGATTGGCAAAGCGACTGAATATTTCACTTCTGAGGAATATGCTCCAACACAAAAAATTGCTGCAAACGCTCTGACCGGACCAGCAACGGTGATCATTTCTGGCCTGGGCATGGGAATGATATCAACTGTAATACCAGTAATTGCGGTAGCCATAGGAATCATCCTGTCTTATTTGTCAGCAGCATCTGCTGATATGGCAAATATGAGTATGGGCCTTTACGGAATCGGCATAGCCGCTGTGGGTATGTTATCTACTTTGGGAATTACGCTTGCTACAGATGCTTATGGACCAATAGCAGACAATGCTGGAGGAAACGCAGAAATGAGTGGATTGGGTCCGGAAGTCAGAAAAAGGACTGATGCGCTCGATTCCCTTGGAAACACTACGGCAGCAACTGGAAAAGGATTTGCCATTGGATCTGCGGCCCTCACAGCATTGGCACTAATGGCTTCATACATCGAAGAACTTAAAATTGGTATCGACAGGCTCATGCAGGTTTCAGGGAGTTATCTCTTTCCAAATGGATTAGAAATAACGAGTAGATTGGAGCTCACTGAACTTGGATTGAATGATTTCATGAATTATTTCCAGGTGCATCTAATGAATCCTATCGTGCTGATAGGCATGTTCATTGGTTCCATGATGGCTTTCCTTTTTTGTGGACTTACCATGAATGCTGTCGGAAGAGCAGCAGTAAAAATGGTCGATGAGGTAAGAAGACAATTTAGAGAGATAAAGGGAATATTAGAAGGAGAGGCAGAACCTGACTATGCCAGATGTGTAGAAATTTCTACAAAGAGCGCACAGGTTGAAATGATATTGCCTTCAGTTTTGGCTATCATGATACCGATAGTCGTGGGGTTGATTTTTGGTGTTGCCGGTTCACTTGGTCTGTTGGTTGGTGGATTATCAACAGGTTTTGTATTGGCCGTCTTTATGTCAAATTCCGGAGGTGCCTGGGACAATGCAAAAAAATACATTGAATCAGGACATATGGGAGGTAAAGGATCAGATGCTCATAAGGCTACAGTTATTGGCGATACAGTTGGCGATCCTTTCAAAGATACATCAGGCCCAAGCTTAAATATACTTATCAAACTGATGAGTATGGTCACAATTGTTATGTCTGGTGTAACGGTAGCGATTAGTTTATTGTAATTGAAATATTTATCAACTCATGAGCCCTGTAGTTTTTTAAAATTACAGGGCTTTTTAGGTATATATTCTCAAATACCTTTATTGGTTTTAAGGCTTAACAAACAAAAGTTTCATAACCTCATTAGCAAGGTAATTCACACTAAAAAATTAACTATTCACAAATAAATGCAACCTTAAGTCAGTTTTTTCATATTAATAGATATAATAGTTATTGATTTCAAAACTAAAATCAGATTATTTTTTGTTTTGAAATCTTATTCTATTTTTGGGGTTTTAAAATTATTGGCTATATTTTTAAATTAATGTATTATGGGAAGTGAAGATAAGTTAAGCTATTCGGGTACGGAACTAAAAGAGTTTGAGGATTTAATAAATCTAAAATTAGAAAAGGCTAAACAGGAATTACATAATCTTAAATCATCATTAAATAAAAGTGATGATGCTGGATCGGAATCTTCATTTTCATACGCTAAAACTCTCGAAGATGGTGCCGATACTGCTGAAAAAGAAAGTATAAATCAGTTGGCCGTAAGACAGCATAAATTTATAAATAATCTTGAAAATGCATTGATTCGCATTAAAAATGGAACATATGGAATTTGCATAGACACAGGTAAATTGATTCCTAAAGAAAGATTAATGGCTGTACCCCACACAATGCACTGCATAGAAGCAAAATTGAATAGAAAATAAGATTGGATTTTCTTAAAAATCATGTAGAAGCACTCATATTTTGTTCGGCGCAACCGATAAAGGAGGAAGATATACAATCTTGCCTCGTAGAGATGTTCGATGCCGAAGTGCCCTTGAATGACATTTCAGAATCAATAATACAACTTCAGGAAAAGTATTCTTCAGACGATTTTTCTATTGAAATAGCCCATGTTGGAGGAGGCTATCTTTTTTATTCGAAACCTGCCTACCAGGCAAGTATCGGGATTTTACTAAAACAACAATCAAAAAAAAGATTATCAAATTCTGCCCTGGAAACACTATCCATAATCGCTTACAAACAACCTATTATCAAATCAGAAATTGAAAAAATCCGCGGTGTCAATTGCGACTACACAGTTCAAAAATTACTTGAAAAAGAACTAATATTAATACTTGGAAAATCTGATGCTGTTGGAAGACCATTAATTTATGGCACCAGTAAAAACTTCATGGAGTATTTTGGAATAAATGATCTTAAGGAACTTCCCACACCAAAAGATTTTGC
>CAYREN010000414.1:0-4615 GCA_964423255.1 uncultured Roseivirgaceae bacterium
TTTATTTTCCATAAATGTAATTTTTAGGTGAGTTAGTATTTGTGCTTGATTCATAATGTTTTGAAATTTGTAAATTGATTATTAAGATATTATTTAATTTGAATATGCAAAAATTATTAAATAGGATAAATTGGATAAAGCCTGTCGGGAATCAATTTGACTATATTAATTTTTCTAAACGGAAGAGATTAATAGTTTTTTCACAACTCTGTATAATTAGTGCGATAGCGGCGATAATTCAGGGAGCATATGATTTATTTGATGGTTTCCCTTTGGTCATGGCTATGGATTTACTCATTGCTTTTATCTTATTTTTAGGATTTTATATCAATTATTCAGGGAAGCCAATCGCAGCCAAACTTTTGGTTTTTATTTTTATCAATATTGCTTTGTTTTTATTTGCATCGATTGTCCCAAAAGGAATTGGCATATATATTCTATTTTTTCCATTAATCATATTTTACTTTATTTCATATGACTATGAAAACAGAATTTATGCAATAGCATTCACGATTTTTTCTGTAATTATCAATGTTATATTATTGGTAACAGATTTTCAGCCTTTAGGGCCTATTAATATGCAACCATCCGACCCATCTACACCATTTCTTATAAATTTCCTACTCTCAATAATTTTGATAAGTTTGGGCATTAATTTTATGATTAAGCTTAATCACATTGGCGAAGAGTTGCTTCTTAAAAAGCAAGAAGAAACAGAAAGCTTATCAAAAGAACTTCAGGATAAAAATCAAACTTTAAAAAAGGCCAATGAAGAATTGGACCGATTTGTCTATAGCACTTCTCATGATCTTAAATCTCCGTTAGCCTCTGTACTGGGATTATTAAATTTGGCCAAATTTGAAAAAGAGAAAACCCCTGAAACTGTGGCCAAGTATCTCGAAATGATGGAAGAAAGAGTAAATCATCTGGATGGATTTATTAAAGATATTCTTGATTATTCCCGCAACTCAAGGCAAGATATTGTTATTAGTGAGGTTAATGTTTCTGATATAGTTAGTGAAGTATTTCTTGCGAATAGATTTTTAGTAAATTCCGATAAAATTAAAATTGTATCTCGAATTGATTTAAATGAGACCTTACTTATTGACAAAAATAGACTGATCAGAGTTTTAAATAATTTGGTGTCCAATGCCATTAAATATTGCGACCTGCGTAAAGAAAATCCCGAGGTTTGTGTTTCTGCGATGGTAAAAAATAAAAACTTGGTTGTTGCAGTCAAAGATAATGGAGTTGGAATAGATGATGAATATAAAGAGCGCATATTTGATATGTTTTTTCGTGGAACTGAATTGGCCAATGGCTCTGGATTAGGATTATATATTGCCAGAGAAATGGTATTAAAAATGAAAGGGACAATGGAATTTGAAAGCCAATTAAATGAGGGGTCAATTTTCAGAATTATCATACCCATAGTAAAATCCGCTTCTTAGTATTGCAGAATATTATTAAAGGTTTACTCTTATAATTAAAGAATCTAACGCCTAAGAGTATATACTTTTCATCAATTAAATTAATCTAATTTATCCTCATATATTTGAAATGTTTAGTTTTGCAAAATCAACATTTTCCTTGGTGTTAGTTTTTTATTCATGGAAATAGTTAATATTATGTCATGTTGCAAATTGTAATTATTGAAAAAAATATATAGCCCAACTTAAATCTATTTTTATGAGCAGTTTTCATTGGTTAGACACATTAGTCATTGTTTTTTATTTTGTTGCCATCACAGGATATGGTCTATGGCTTACGCGAAAGATAAAAAGTAGTGATAGTTATTTTCGTGGTGAACGAAAATTCAGTTGGTGGATTATGATGGGGCAGGCATTTGGCACTGGTACCCACGCAGAGAATTTTGTAGCACAAACAGGAGCGAGTTTTCAAATGGGATTTGCCTCTATTTGGTACCAATGGAAAAATATGGTCATTACTCCATTTTACTGGTTAATTGCCCCTTGGTATCGCCGTAGTGAACGTACAACCGTTGGTGAAATCATTGAAGATCGTTACGGCAAAGGTCTCGGTGCATTTTACTCAGTATTCGCTATTCTGTTTTTTATTTTCGCTCAGGGAGCTATGTTAAAAGGGGGAGGCAAGGTAATCTCCATAGCTTCAAGTGATATGATATCTGTCAATGGTGTAATATTTGCAATGACTGCCGCATTTATATTCTATAGTTTTTTTGGAGGAATGGTTGCCTCCGCACACGCCAATTTTATACAAGCTCTATTGATTATTGTATTGTCGTTTATGCTAATCCCAGCTGGACTTTCGGCTGTTGGAGGCTTTAAAGGTATGCGTGAAACATTACCGGAAAATTTCTTTACACTCTTTAGTGGAGAAGTCGGATTGGGATGGTTTACTATTGTGATGCTGGCTTTAAATGGAGTAATTGGAATTACCGCCCAACCACATATGGTTTCAATGTGTGCCATGGGTGCAACTGAAAAGGCCGGTAGAGTTGGCCAAACTTACGGTTCGTTTGTAAAACGTGGTGTAACAATTGGATGGGCTCTCACCGGATTGATCGTGGCGACATTAATCATACAAAATGGTAAAGCACTTGAGGATCCTGAAATGGCTTTTGGCTATGCTACACGTGAATTACTTGTACCAGGCCTCACAGGATTGATGATTGCAGCAATTATAGCAGCAAATATGTCATCAGCATCAAACTTTATGGTAAATACAGGAGCGCTGTTTACACAAAATTTTTATAAAGAATATATCAATAAAAACTCCAGCGACAAGCAGTTGCTTTGGATGGGACGTATCTCGGGAGTGCTACTTACCTTGCTTGGAGTCATATTTGCGGTGTACATAGAAAATGTGCTACATGCGTTCTTGTTCATTGAGACGATTGCGGCTTTTATGGGCATTATGGTATTTGGCGGTATATTGTGGAAACGTGCAAATCGTTTTGGTGCTTTGTTCGGATCGACCACGGCATTTGTTATATACTATATATTAAACTATCAGGAAGCAGGAGTATTGGAGTTAGTTTATAAATGGACTCCGGATACTTTTGGATGGGCCATGCTTGGGGGTTTTATTATTTTTGTTATCGTTAGCCTGCTTACAAAACCGGAAGACCCAAAACGAATAGAAAGTTTCTTTGATAACATGGATCGCCTCTCTGATGCTGACCAGCTCGACAAGGATGGGAAAAAACCATTGGCAGCACTTCATGGCAAAGCTTTAATTTTACTGGATGCTTCAACCTGGTTTAAAAAGAAAAGATGGGAAAATTTCAGTGTCCGTTACAAAGAAGATTGGCAAGGTTTTTTATTAGCCATTGGCTTTGTAGGTGTATTGATTCTGATAGCATGGTTAGTCATCCAATTGTAGTATTAGTTCTGCAATTAGATATTGAATGACTTAAGAAAATATAATAAACTATTGTAATAATAGACATGAGTAAAACAACAGGATTTTACGATATCCAGGTAAATGGTTATGCCGGTGTTGATTTCAACCAAAATAATATGTCGGCTGAAGAATTTCACAAAGCATGTGCTCAGCTAAAAGAGGATGGCGTTGAGGGCTTTTTACCTACAATAATTACTTCAGGCATAGATGATATGAAAATCCGTCTGGCAAATATTGTCAGATATTTCAAAGAAAATCCACTCGTAAGAGAAATAGTTAGAGGTATTCATATTGAAGGGCCTTTTTTAGTTGGTGACAAAGGATTTCGAGGAGCGCATCCTGAAAATTGTATAATTGATGCCGAAATTGAACGCATGTCTGAATTGCTTGAGGCTGCAGGAGGAATGACAAAAATTGTAACTCTTGCACCTGAGAGGGATAAGGATATGAAAGTAACGCAAATGCTGGCAGATAAGAGAATAACTGTTTCTGCCGGACATTGCGATCCTTCGTTAAAGCAACTACATCAGGCAATTGATGCCGGGTTGAGCATGTATACGCATTTTGGTAATGGTATTCCAAGCACATTGAGTAGGCATAACAATATTCTGCAAAGAGTGCTCTCTGTAAGAGAACATTTATGGATTTGCTATATTGGAGATGGAATTCATGTTCCTCATTTTGCATTAAAGAATTATCTGGATCTCACGGGAACAGAGCGTAGTATTGTTACTACCGATTGTATGGCTGCAGCAGGAGCTCCTCCTGGCCATTATACCATTTCACATATTGAGCTGGAAGTAGGAGAAGATGGTGTTGTGAGGGAACCTGGAAAGGAAAATTTTGCCGGTTCATCCGCAACTATGAAGAAATGCTATGAAACCCTGACAAAACATTTGAATATGGATGATGTAGATGCAAGAATATTAACTATGGATAATCCTGAAAAAATTTGCAATAAACTCTTGTGAATTAAGAAATCTACTCAATGAACAAAACTAATCCCGAAACTGACCAACATTGACTGCATACCGTCTGATCTACTATAGCTACCACCTCTGATTTGAATTTCATCTATTATGAAATATTTATTTGCTTTTTTAGAAAATTTGAATTTGCCAATAGCCAATGCAGGGGAATAGTTAAATCCAGCGCCTACAAAATGACTAGTAAAGCCCGATAAATCATAATCTGATGTGTAGTATTCAGCATTGGATTCATGTTCCTT
>CAYREN010000415.1:0-4588 GCA_964423255.1 uncultured Roseivirgaceae bacterium
GATCCTGAATTATCGAAACCATGGCAATGAATCCACCAAAAGAAGTGGCTCCAATTTTTAAAAAATTGAGGAATAGATATCTCAGCGTAATTTCCTTTTTCAATTTCATGCATGTTTATTTCATGGATACCTGTTTCATTTCTTTTCTCAATTATTGTTAGTGACATTGTGAACGATGTTTTTATTAAATAAAATTGAGGTATTGTTATTGGTTTTATTTGGCAATTTATTTAATAATGTCTCCAGCAATTCCTTTTGCGGACACCTTAATTCGATATCATGCTTATTTGCTTTTTCTAATGCCAGGTTTTTTAAGTTATTATTTTGAAAATTAAAATCTTCAATTTCAAAATCCGTGAATTCTAGTGCGCTTTCATAATCTGACGAAACTGAGTAACCCAACTCCTCCAGCTTAACTCCGGCAATGCGTTCAAATAATTCAATCTCCTCTCCCGATAATTCTTTTAGATACTTGTTATAATTATTTTTTATAATTGGATGACTCAGGTTTTTCCACATGTCTCCGCTTTTAGCAGTAGTAATGGACTCTTCTGCATTGAAATACTCTAACATAATCTCATTGAACTGAACATCCAAAAAATCACATAGGTTCACCAATATCGATTTCGGGTTTGTAATGAGGTCCTGATATTTTACTTCAAAAAATCTATCGGAAGGAATATTTTCTTTAACTTTTAAAGCCTGATCCTGATCAAATTTCCATTGCCTAGCAATATGATATACATGTTTTTCTCCAACCATGGCCTTCTTGAACGAGCACGCAACATCACGGCCATCTCTATGCAGATAAATATAATATGGGCCCAATCCCGCCGCCTCAAGATCTCTATAGCGATGAACATTGCTCATACTTTTACAGCAGGCATATTCGCTGTTGTGTAATTCTGCAAAATATGCATATACGACATATAACAATTCAATTAAGGTATTTACTTTACAACTTTTTTGGATTTTGGCTCGATCAAAACTGATTATATTCCATGGTACCGGGTTCAATTCAACCCAAGTACACACATCGTTTACAAGAGATTTAAAGTTGGTGTCGTTATGTATGTCACTATAAATTGGCCATATGTTATTGAAATTTTCTAAGATATGTGGTGGATGTGGTGCCGAAATTTGGGGCAACTGATTTAACATCATTCTAAGCAAGTTAGAACCTGACCTTTGTGTACCAATAAATTGAATAAATTTCATTTCGTCACATTTTCTACACTCTATAATTTAGCACCTCTTAGCAAACACCTTATAATTATCCATAAAGCTTTCTGTATCCATCAACTTACTTACTACTGTTGTTACTTCTCTATAACTGGCCCAGGTGTTAAATCTTTGTCTTTAAAAGCCCTATAATCCGTTGCATATTTTTTAGCTCTAAATACAATATTTCCTTTACGTTGGGTTCCGTCTCCTTGCTTCAAAATCTCCGATGCTCCAATTGGGTTGATATATTCCCAAACTATATTTTCATCCGAATCTATTTCAAAGAATCGACCATTTGCACCCTCGCAAATAAGTGTGTTACCATTAGGCAACCTTTGAGCACTTGATTGAAAGGCGGAAAAAAAATCAGTTTTTACCGGGGTGGTATAGATATATTCAGGGTTAGCAGGTCCATATGCAGTATTGGTTTTATAAACATATTCTCCGGAAGCATCGGTTAGCGGCGTTATGATATCAATTTCAGAATATTTTTGAGCTCTGAGGGCTCCATTATTGAAAATAATAACTTTGCCGGCGTCTTTTAATCCTTCTCCAATCCAATGCGGGTAGTGTGGCCCAAAAAGTTTTTGATCGTCAAATGTCCCTTGCTCGTAAGCTACAGGATTTCCCCATCTATATAAAAAATCACCACCTCTTTTATATCTCCCCCCCGAACTTGATGCCGCTTCAGCAGTGGTTGTTGAATGATCAATAATATATATTTCACTTAGAAATTTACTGCTGAATATTATTTGATCTAAGGCTGTATTATATTGGATAGAATTTAAGTGTATCCAATTCGCTCCTCCCGATGAGGCTCCTATAAAATTGATATCCAGGCGTTGTGGATTTTCACTAATAATTCCATAATTATCTTTCGTTTTATCATAGTCCTGAATCAAATGATCTTTAATATTCCATTCCCAAACAATATCTCCGTCATTCTTATTTCTAGGTTTCACCTCAATTATTTGTTCATTAAATAATTGCATAAAAGGAGGTGTTAAAAGTTTTCTCCCCATTTGAGTGGCTTCAGCTTTGTCCATTATTGTAAAGGCAAGGATCAATACATTACCATTTGGCATAGGATAAATATCGTGGTGTTGTGTTGCAGTAGGAGTTGAGTAGTCGTAACTCCAAATTAATTTGCCGTCCCATCCAAAAAGTTCAACTCTTCCTCCAACACTTGGCATAATGAATTTTCCCTTGCTGGGAATCTGTGCAGCCCGGAGCAAATTTCCATTTTCCAATAAATAAACAGATTTTCCAGAACTGTATTTACTTGTCCATTGATGCACTACCTCACCATTATTATTTATTAAATAAGTTTTAGTATGCATGGTGAAAAGTGTATATCCATCGAATGCGTTTTTTTTGTTTACTAGTACACCAAGTGTATTTTGGTCTGATACACATTTTGTAAAAATGAATGAAAAGAAAAATATGAATAGTAGGTATTTATGGTGCTTCATTTTTTTGCGTTTGCTAAATTTGTTTCTCGGGTTTATAAATTGAATATAACCCTCGCCATTCTTTTTTTACTTCTCCTATATAATTCAAAATTCTCTTTTTTATAATTAAGGTAATTACTTATAAGATGTTTGCATTGTCACAATATCCTCTAAGGCATTCTCATCACCTTTTGCAGGGCCATGCCAGATACCTCCACCAAATGTGATGATGTACACCTTTTCAGGATTATAAGGATCAGGTTGTAGGCGTTTTCCCCATTTGAAATTATACCCTTTTATTCGATTCCATGTTTGTCCTCTGTCCTCCGATCGATACGCGGAAGAATTGAACCCGACTGCATAAAATACTCCATTGCGCGAGTCTATTGTGATATCATGTATATGTTGATCGCGCTTGAGTACCTGAGTCCATGAAGCACCATTATCCTCCGATAAATATATTCCACCTCCATGATCTGGAGAAAATTCTCTTTTCCCATACCTGCCCCATGCGGAAAGAAACAGGCGGTCGGGACTATCGGGATCAATTATCAAACTCGTAGGGCCATTTACACCCTCTGGCAGGTTCATTTTTACCCAGGTTTCGGCACCATCTAAAGATCGGTATAAAGCTCCATCATTCTTGTTTCCAATGCTCCCGTCCTCACTTTTCCTGGATACAATCAGGAACAGCACACCATCATTTCTGAGGGTAATACGCCAGGCGGCAGGCTGTTTGCCTTGGATGCCATTATTTTTCTTTTGCCAAGTTGTGCCTCCATCTTCAGACTTATATACTCCTTTCCCAAAAGCACACACATATAGAATTCTGCTTTTAGGATCGCTCTCTGGGTCTATTAAAATATGTGTTGGGGCAGTTTCACCAATATCTTCGCTTGTTGGTTGCCAGGTTTTCCCTCCATTGGTACTAATCAATACTCCCCCCCGGTAGTCAGATATATTTAAATGTCTCCACATTTTTGGCCTCGGCAGATCGTGATTTGCACTCATTACTGCCCACACTTTATCCTTTACTTCGGTGTCAAATAATAACCAATATGTAGAATTGACCCATTGTTTGGGAACACCATTGTTATGAGTCGCACTTACCCAGCTATTACCACCATCTCTACTCTCCATTAAGCCGGTATCGGTATCCGCCATGAATACATGTAAAGAATCAAAAGGGTCAAATGCCAGCATATAGCCAGTAGTAACCTGGAGGCCCCTGGATTTCCATCCTCTGTCTTCAATTTTATTGGTATAAACTTGCTGCCATGTTTTGCCACCATCTAAGGTTTTAAGGGTTCGACCAAAATCTGTTGTATAGCATATATCGTAATCACTATTATCAACTACAATATGAAAAGGGTTTTCACCCCATCCTGGTCCAAACCTCTCATCTAACCATCCCGATGTTCTATTAAGTGTAGTGGTACTATTAACATCCTTCCAAACTAATTCCCAGGTCTTTCCATAATCATTACTTTTGGCTACCCCGAAGCTTGCTGTATCTTGGCTAATTTGCAGCTTAGCATAAGAAATATATATTGTTTCAGGGTGATAATAACTTGTTGCAATACTTCTATATTCTGGGTCATCAGCACCTTCAATTTTAAACTGCCTTAAAGGATCATCTATTCGGTTCCAAATTTGTCCCCCATTGTTGGTCATAAAGATTCTTGATTTACTTTTTTTTCCGTTTAGATTAAAAAAAGATTGTCCGGAAATAGCGTAGATAATATGTTTATTGGAAATGGTATCGATACCATCAGCAAATTTCGTAATTAATCCAACTTCATCTGGTAAATTAATATTGCCCCAATTTCCATCTGATTTAACACCCAAGCCATCTTTTCCTGATATATAAATGTTTCGATTGTCCTTTGGTGACGTTGGGTCAATAAAAATGT
>CAYREN010000416.1:0-4583 GCA_964423255.1 uncultured Roseivirgaceae bacterium
GGTGTTGACCCTGCTTGCACATCTGATATGGTGACCTAATTAGAATTAGTTCTGTCAGCACCATTTCCCTTGAAGAAAAAAGGGTTTGGGAGGTTGTTAAAAACTTTAACCTGCAATAGGCTTGCCCCGGCATCTACCTGGATTCTCTGAATGTTTTGTTCTTTCCAGGGTCTGTCATTTATCCAGTGGTGTCCGTCACCATGAAGATAGAGCATGGGTTTATTAAATGTTGAAGCTATTAATCTGAATTTCTCAGTGAACTTTATAAATTTTTCCTGATTACCGTTCATATTGGCATGTCCAAAAACAATTATGGTTTTAATGGAGGGATCATTTTTTTGGATAAGATTCTTGATCCATGCGGCATTCGTTGTTAGTCGTTCGTCCCATTCATTTTGGTCATTTACCCTTCCGCCGACAAGGTTTAAACCGACTATTAAAACACCTTCTTGAACCCAGGCAAAGTTTTCTTTCCTCTCCGGCTGGTACTCAATTTTCCAGGAAGGATTCCAGTTTTCATGAAAATGAAAAAAATGTTTATCCCAGAGTTCATATGCCTCCTTGGGATTATCACAATCATTCCATTCATTATCACCGGGAATAATAAACACAGGTATCTTACTTAGCTTCAATATTTCAGCCACATTGCGATAGGTATTATCAACACAAGGTGATGCACCACTTTTTATATCGCCTACGTGAATCAAAAAAGATGATTCCTGATAATTTTCGATATTAAGCAGATTTTTCCGAAGCTCTTTTGCTACCTCATTGGAATAAGGGACATCTCCAATTGCAGAAAAAATAAGTGGTTTTGATTTATGATTGCAAGCTGTAAAAAGCAGCATCAAAAAATAAAATGAGGTAATAGCAATATAGGTTTTCATAATAGGTGTGGTAGTGGTAATATTCTATCAAAAATATTGCATTTTATATAATATCCAATAGGAGATTGGCATTTGGATATAAAGGTGTCAATTGCTTAAATTATTATTTTATCAATTTCAAACCTTCCTTGGCAGAGGTGCTTGCGGGTTTTATGAGCAGTGATTTATTGAATAATACCTTTGCCAGCTTTAGTTTTCCCATTTGTAAATTTGTCCATGCAAATAAGATGTTAGCATCATAGTCGTTGGGGTAGAGATTAATCACCACTTCGAGATAATTGTATGCGAGCTGATAGTTTTTTCTGCTATAATAGATTGATCCTAATCTATAGTTGACAATTGTATTTTGTGGGTCTATTTCAATGATCGAATTGTAAATTTTAATAACCTCGTCCCATTCTCCAAGACCAGATAAGGGTAGCACATAACCGAATTTTGCTTCCAGAGAATATGGCATTATTTCCATGGATTTAAAATAATATTCTTTTGATTTTGGGAAATCACCAAGGATATAATTCAACCAGCCCAGCCTGATATTGAAATCATAGGATTTGGGAATATAAATTTCTTTAATTATTTCCATTGCTTTGACGTAATCGTTGTTCTTTTCCAATTCATAGCTTTTCTCAAATGCGCTTTGCCAACCCACAAAATCCTGAGCTGAGATTTGATTTATTAGTATTAACGATAATATGCCAGCTATTAAATATCTCATGATTTAGAACATTAAATTTAACCCAAGGATAATATCATTATGAGCAAATGGCGTTCCTGATAGATACTCCTCTTTGTTTTCTTTTGTGTAATTCAAGTATAGAAAATGCTTCCCTATGGACTGATTTAAAGTAACGCCCCATTTTGATGTGATCACGTCTAGCTGGTTGTAAACGACATAGCCATTCATTTCGCTGTAATTATTCATATCACCATACGAATAGGATAAATCTACCCAGGTAGTTGGAAAAAGCCTGAACCCAATCTTACTAAAGGACACAACATTACTATTTGAATTTTCTAAATGATAAGTGGCTTGGGTTTGAAAAAATAAATTATGGTTACCCAAAGGATAAAATATCAATCCACCTTCGTATTGTTGCTGATTCAACTCATTGATTTCTGAAAATGATAATCCGCCATATAATTTAATTTTGCCCAGCCATTTCGCTATTTGAAATGAGAACACATTATTTCTGCCGTGGTAAATATCGCTTTTCACATCCTGAAAATGATAAGCAGGAATAAGATAAAATCCTTTGCCAGCCAGGATGGTTAGCGCAGCGTAGTATTCATTTTGTTTGACAGAATAGGTTTCATTCGCAATGGACTTGCTACTGGGGCCAATTATTGGTGGCACAGCAAAATCTGCCAATAGTCGCTGGTAGCCATGGAATAGCGATATGCTTTTACCAATATTATGGCTGAGACCCAAAAAAGCATATCTGGTATCTCGGGTATAGGCTTTATCGTCACTGAGCTTAATGCCCGACTCAAAGGTTAAAGAGCTGATAAACTGTCCGTCCTCTTCATTAATGTCATAATATTTTTTAGCCTCTTTTATTCTCCCAAGGTATAAATAGCAGTAGTATAAATAGTTCACTGCTTCCTGGCTTCCAGGAGTAAATTCCAAGGCTTTTTCAAATTGAGGAATCGCCTGAATGTATTTTTGCTGCTCGTAATAAGCGATACCAATACGCATACGCATATAGTAAAAATCATGGCCTGCGGATAGGCCCTGCTTACCAAGATTGACAAGAGATTCCCAATTTTCCTCCTGGTACAAGCGATAAGTTTCTTTGTTATAAAAATTAAAATCCTTTTGCTCCTGCGCCTGGAGTAAATTTGAAAATGATATGACGAATACAAGAATTATTATTTTATACATGTCGCTACGATTGTTTTGTTTTTATAGGTAGTCGAAATCTTGTTTATGGAGTAATCCTCTATTTCAATATTGAACTCGATTTTTTTTGAGTATAGCTGAGACCTTTTTAAGGTGGTTTCCGACTTCAGTACGATACTTTCTTCTCCGATATTGTTGCCGGTTTCAGCATACTTTAGCAAATATTGTGCTCTCATAAATGGAGAAACTGGAGCGATGAAATCGTGCAGCATTCTGGCCGACGAACTGGTATAAAGATGCAAGGGTATTTCATCCGTTAGGGTAAGTTCTTTCTGTACACTGAGCATGACCCTGAACGCAGCAAGAAAAAACAGGTAAAGCAATGATTTTTTGTCACCCTTAAACTGTGTAAAATAAAATAGTGAACCATCATTGATAAAGTAAGCGATGGACTTTGTATTAGCACATTCCAGATAACTGTTGTTGTAAAAGTCCGTTTTTACTTCCCAGGATTCCTCCCAGTTTTTTTCTCCATCCGTAACAGCAAATTTTAGGATTTTTCCGGGCAGTAAATGAAAAGCCCAATAGAGTGTCTGGTTTACCTCGATATTTTTAACCAGGTCACCCTGAGCAGGATATCCAAAAAACTCATAATTTACCTTACCATCTAGATTGGTCACAAAATGGCTTAGTGGATAATTGAGTGTTTTTGATCCTATCGAGGGAGTAGTCTGGATTTGAAAATGCACATGAGGTTCCGGTGATCTTCCCGAATTACCGCATTGAGCAAGCAAATCTCCTTTTTTGACTGAGTCTCCTTTTTTAACTTTAATTGTACCTTTTTTAATGTGGCTAATTTGTGAGTACAATTGGTATCCATGTTTTATAACAATACTGTTGCCCCAATTCTGATTTAAATTGGAATCTCCGACTATATTGTCTTCCACATCATCAATTATTTGTTCTATTTCTCCATCAGCCGGGGCTATGATCGGCTTGTCGTAACAATAATAATCTTCCAGCATTTTACCTTCGGATTTAAATTGCTTTCCATTTTGATCAACGAGTACAAAATCCCAGGCGTCCTTCCATTCTCCACGATGGGTATAAGCTCCATCATGGCCCTGGCTGATATACCAATTTCCAAATACAGGTAATGATATGGAAATTGGTCTAAAATTCCGGAATCGGTCTTTACCACTCAGGTTATGATAGAGGTTTTTTTCCGGAGAATGATGCTGTACTGCCACCTCCTTTGGCCCTAATGGTTTCTGTCTTAATTTTAATGCATATAGAAATGTAATGACTACGATATTAAATGGCAATGAATATATACTTAATTGAAGGTTGGTGAAAATACTTCCAAGCGATGAGGTAAGAATCAGCAGGACAGGAACTAACAATATTGTCCAAAGGATAGAGCTTCTTGAAGGCACCAGGAAATAACCTCCCAAGGCAATACCGCTTAGAATAAAATTGAACCCAATATAATTGTAGCTGAGTGAATTGATATCAGCACCGAGTATCTGATAAAAATAATAGGCAGTAGCAAAGCTGATAAATGAAAGCAGAAAAGCAATCCGGGAATATATCAATAATCCTATCGCAACCAGAATTCCAGACAAAATATTATATTGAAATAGGATAGCACCGAGAGAATTAAAATAAATTCTGATCATCTCAGGCATAGAGTCTTGTTTCAGAAATTGATATATTCCAACTAGAAAACCACTACCGGTAGCATATAATTCATTTAATGTGTAAACTCCATGCTCGCTAATCTCGAGGCTCGTGAAATTTCTGGAAGAGAGTGTCAAAGCCCACAAGGCCAATAGAAATGGAATACTCAGATATGG
>CAYREN010000417.1:0-4567 GCA_964423255.1 uncultured Roseivirgaceae bacterium
AACTGAAATGGAGGGGCATGATTCACGATATGATGCCCGGTGCAGAAGAACAATTGAAACAAGAGTTGACCACAGCGTATATTGGTTTTGATCCTACTGCCGACTCTCTTCATATTGGTAGCCTGGTACAAATTATGATTTTGGTCCATTTTCAAAATTCCGGGCACAAACCTTTGGCACTTGTTGGTGGAGCCACGGGTATGGTCGGAGATCCATCTGGAAAATCCAAGGAAAGAAATCTACTCTCCGCAGAAGTGTTGCAGCACAACCTCAATGGCGTGAAAGCTCAATTAGAAAAATTTCTTGACTTTGACTGTGGTGATAACTCAGCAGAAATGGTCAATAACTATGATTGGTTTAAGGATTTTAATTTTCTTGATTTTATTCGAGATGTTGGCAAGCATATTACTGTCAATTATATGATGGCCAAGGATTCTGTAAAATCCAGGCTGGAGACGGGATTGTCATTTACAGAATTTAGTTATCAGCTAGTTCAGGGGTACGATTTTTATCATCTGTATAAAAATAAAAATTGCAAAATTCAGCTTGGAGGTTCCGATCAATGGGGAAACATTGTTACCGGCACTGAGTTGATTCGCAGAATGGATAACGGAACTGCGTTTGCTATTACTACTCCACTTATCAAAAAAGCAGATGGAACCAAGTTTGGCAAGACCGAAGGTGGCAATGTGTGGTTGGATAAAAAACGTACTTCCCCATACAAATTTTACCAGTACTGGATCAATTCTTCGGATGAGGATGCAAAGAATTATATTAGAATATTTACCTTAAAATCCAGGGAGGAAATTGAAACTTTGGAAAAGGAACATGAAGAGGCCCCGCACTTGAGGCTGCTTCAAAAAGCCCTTGCAGAAGATGTTACATCCAGAGTTCATTCCAGAGAGGAGCTGGATAAGGCAATTCACGCTTCTAAAATTCTTTTTGGCAAATCTGCTACAGAAGAAATTAATTTGATTGATGAAGAAACCCTGCTTTCAGTTTTTGAAGGTGTACCAAAAATTGACATTTCGAAAACAGCTTTAGCATCAGCGACCAGTCCTATTGATTTTTTGTCGGAAGTAACTCAAGATAAAATATTCACCTCAAAAGGCGAGGCCAGACGTATGATACAAGGGGGTGGTGTTTCGATAAATAAGGTGAAAATTCGGAACCCTTCAGAAATGCCAGAGATTAAAATGCTTCAAAATAAATATATACTTATTCAAAAAGGGAAAAAGAATTATTATTTAATTGAGATAAAATAAGTTAAAGAATACCTTTCGATAGAATTGTATATATTTCTGATTTTCAGATCTATATATGTAAATGATAAAGGAATAATGCAAGGCTTCCTTTTGCTTCGACTTCAAAAAAGGAAAGTACTTATTTTGGTGTTTACATCAATTCTAAGCTTGGATCCCAAAAGCTTTTTTGAGCATCGTCTACTTTATCATTAACCACCTTCACTCCTTCATTTTCTAATAACTCCTTCATTTTTCCAGGAGGACTAAAATGATGCTGACCACTTAAAGCCCCAATTCTATTTAGTACGCGATGTGCCGGAATTTCAGGCTTAACCTGACCGCTACTCATGGCCCACCCTACCATTCTCGCACTGCCCTTTGAACCGAGATAATGTGCGATTGCTCCATAGCTTGTCCATCTTCCGTTAGGAATAAGTTTTACTACTTCGTACACATCGGTAAAAAAGTTAGCTTTCATATATTATTCTGGATTATCACAAATACTTTATTTTAATATAGTGGTTTTTATATCTTAGCTAAAGTATTACTAAAGATGATATAATGAATAAATTAAGAAACAAAATATCTTTTTTTTCAGCCAACATTTTATTGATCGCATTTATAATAATCACTTCTGATATAAATGCCCAGATTAATGTAAAAGGGAATGCAGAGGATAAAAAAATGGAATGGTTTCAAAATGCCAAGCTGGGTATTTTTATTCATTGGGGTATTTATGCTGTCAATGGAATTGATGAATCATGGTCATTTTACAATGAATATATTTCTCATGAAGATTATCTAAAACAAGTAGATGGTTTTACGGCCTCAAATTATGATCCTGAATATTGGGCTTCTCTCATCAAATCTTCTGGGGCTAAATATGCTGTAATCACCACCAAGCACCATGATGGATTTGCTCTTTGGGATACAAAATATGGAGACCTAAACATACGTAAATCCCCAGCAAATCGAGATCTGATTGCCCCTCTAGTTGGTGAATTGAGAAAGCAAAAATTGAAGGTAGGATTGTACTATTCTCTTCCCGACTGGTCTTATGTTGACTATCCAAATCAGACAAGAAATAAAAAAAGATATGCAGATGATCCTGCACGATGGCAAAAATTTTTAAATTATTATCAGGGACAACTGAAAGAGATGAATTCTAAATTCAAGCCCGATTTGTACTGGTTTGATGGTGATTGGGAATTTAGTGCAGACAAATGGCAGGCAGCTCATGTTAGAGAATTTTTGTTAAAAGATAATCCAAAGACCATTATCAATTCAAGACTCAAAGGATATGGAGATTATGCAACTCCGGAGCAGGGTGTCCCAATTGTAAAGCCGAACGATAAATACTGGGAATTATGCATGACAATGAACAACTCTTGGGGATTCCAAGGAAATGACAAAGCATACAAAACGCCATATCAAATTATCCGAATTTTTACTGATTGTATTTCTATGGGAGGAAATTTATTATTGGATATTGGACCAAAAGCTGATGGCACAATACCCCAAGAGCAAGTGTCTATTCTAAAAGAATTGGGCAGGTGGACCAATAAGCATAAAGAAGCAATATTCAATTCTAAAAGCGGTTTACCGGCTGGGCATTTTTATGGCCCTACCTCCCTTTCTGCAGATGGAGAAACATTGTACTTGTTTCTTACGCAAAAGCCAACCCACCCAATTGTAATAAAAGGTTTAAAAAACCCAGTCAACAGGATCAGGGTAGTTGGAGAAGGAACTAAATTGAATCATAAAGTTGTTGGCAAGGCTTATTGGAGTGAAGTCCCTGGACTTTTGTATATAGATGTTCCTGAAGAAAAATTAGATCAACAGGTTACCGTAATTGCCCTTCAATTAAAAGGTAAAATTGATCTATATCGAGAAGATGGACAAGTTATTGAAAGTAATTAGCAATATTTTAACAGCACAATTCCTATGATATCATTCAAATACAAATTCATCTTTTTTCTATTTCCTGTCATATTCATCAATTGTGAACCAAAGACAGAGATTGAGCATGAACTTCAAATGCAGAAGCAAAATTTATTGCTTTGGAACTTTCCATTACCCAGAACTCACACCGGTGCACTTATTGGAAATGGTGTACAAGGGTTAATGGTTTGGGGTGTAGAAAATCAATTAAATATTACCATTGGCAGGGCTGGATTTTGGGATAGAAGAGGTGGAAACAATGTATTGAAAAACACAACTTACAAGGAGGTAAAGAATCTTTTGTATGCTAAAAATGAAAAAGGTCTGAGAAAAGTTTTTGGTATGGATGAAATAACAGAACCCGGGCAACCTGCAAGACCTCATCAAATCGGTGGAGGTAGATTAGAAATAGAATTGCCCAAGGGTTGGGTTTTGCAAAAAGGTGTCCTGGATCTTAACTATGGCATATTTGAAATAACCGCAAAAGGTCCAGATAACAAATTTGAAGTAATCAGAATCCGTCAGGCAGTTTATCAAGAACAGGCAGCTGTCAATTTTTCTAAAGGTATGAAAGACCAGATCAAGGTCAGATTAATACCCAGCTGGAATCATGTAAAAGATCAACTCGAAGCTGTTGGTGTAGAACCTCCGGAAAATTGGAAAAATGAGCGGGAAGGCAGGCCTACAATTCATGGTTTTATTCAACGATTACCCGAAGATGACCCATTGTCCATTGGTTATAAAATAACAGATAACAATAGAATTATTATAAGTTCGGCAGTAAGCGAAAATGCCAATCAAAATGTGATTGATAATCTGAGAGACATACCCGTATGGCAAATTCTTCAGGAAGACATTGAATGGTGGGACAACTATTGGCGTGAGGTTCCTGAAATCAATCTTCCTAATCCATTTCTTCAGGATATCGTTAACTATGGTTTGTACAAACAAGCTATTGCTACGCCAGAGCATGGCATAGCCTGCTCACTCCAGGGGCCATTCAATGAAGAGTACCAACTTCCACCATGGAGCAATGATTATCATTATAATATTAACATTGAGATGATTTATCTTCCTAGTCTTGCCACGAATCGTGCGAACCATATGAAGCCGCTGTGGGAAATGATAAAATCTTCAATGCCGGAATTGAAAAGAAATGGAGAACATTTCTTCGGCAATGAAGGAGCTATGCTGCTTCCTCATGCTGTTGATGACAGAGGCAAGGTAGTTGGTTCATTCTGGACAGGAACAATTGATCAGGCCTGCACAGCATGGATGGCACAACTTGCCTGGCAAAATTATAGATATACCATGGACGAAGAAATATTAAAAACTACTGCCTGGCCACTGCTCAATGGAGCTTTTGAAGGGTACTGGGCCAT
>CAYREN010000418.1:0-4558 GCA_964423255.1 uncultured Roseivirgaceae bacterium
CAGGTACATTAATTTGAAAGATGGTATAAATTCCTGGGCCAATCGTAAAGAAAAAGTTGCGGAAGTCATTGCCTCAAACAATGTGGATGTTGCAGGATTGCAGGAGCCGTGGAAAGATCAGATTCTTGATTTAAAGAAACTCTTATCAGATTATGCCTGGTTTGGATGGAGCAGGGACAATGGAAAAAGCAAAGGCGAATTCACGCCAATATTCTATAAAAAAGGCAAATTCACAGTTTTGAATAAGGGGATATTCTGGCTATCGTTAACTCCGGAAATAGCTGGGAGTAAAGATTGGGATGTAAAATATCCTAGAATGGTGGTTTGGGGACATTTTAAAAATAAACATAACGGGAAAGAGTTTTATTTCTTTAATACTCACATGGGAGGGCAAATAGGACGGTTTGAAGGAGCAAAAATATTGAGAGGCAAAATAGATGAAATGACCAATGGATTGCCTGTTATTGTTACAGGAGATTTCAATGCAACACCTGCTTCAGCCCCTATCGAAATTATGATCAGCACAAATTATGATGTGGACCTGGAAGATGCATTTGTTGTAGCTAAAGAAAAAAATGAAGAAACATATACTAATTATTTGTTTGATGGAAATGATAAAGATTTAAAGAGGATTGATTACATATTTATCAATCCTCAAATCACGGTTTTGTATCATGAAATTATTAATAAAAGGATTGGGAAATATTATCCCTCAGATCATCTTGCCTTGAAAGCAGAGTTGAAATTTTAACGTGTAAATACCATACATATATAGAAAATAAGAGTGATTTGAGAGAAAAAAAATACTATAATATTGAATATAAATATGATGGAATAGTATTAAATTATCATGTACGTATTAGTTTAAACTCTATATAAAAAATATAATGAAAGCTAAAATTAAATATTTACTCGTTCTGTTGTGCTTTGTTTTGATCGTACCAACCAATGTAATTGGCAACGTGAATAATCCATCATCGAAAGAAGCTGACAAAGAAATTCCAAAACTTCAAAATCCCATTACAGTTCAGTACCTAAAAAAGAGCCTTCTGAAATCTCAGCCCAGATTGGTATTAAATTCCAAAACAGAAAAAATCCTTAAGAAAAAGTTGAAATCTGACCCTGTAGTACAAAATATGTACAAAGCAATTCAGCTTAATGCTGCAGAAGTCCAAAAGAAGCCATTGCTGGAAAGAAAAAAAATAGGCCGCAGGTTGCTTTCTGTTTCACGGGATATGCTTTGGAGAATGAACATGCTGGGAATGGTTTACCATGTTGATAAGAATCCTATAATATTGAACAGAATTAATGATGAAGTAATCGCAGTGTGCAATTTCTCTGACTGGAATCCATCTCACTTTCTCGATGTTGCAGAAATGTCCATGGCAGTGGCAATAGCCTTGGATTGGACTGCCGGAAAATTACCAAAATCAACTATCAAATTAGCAAAAACAGCGCTTATTGAAAAAGGGATTAAACCCAGCTGGCCTAAAAATGGTAAAACCCCAGGCTGGGCTTTTGGCACAAATAACTGGAACCAGGTGTGTAATGGCGGAATGATTGCTGCATCCATCGCTATTGCAGAAGTTGACCCTGAATTGGCCTCCAAAACAATTAGCCGTGCATTGGATGGTCTCCCACATTCACTGGTTGAGTATGGCCCTGATGGTGTTTATCCGGAAGGATCAACGTATTGGGGCTACGGAACCAGCTTTTCTGTTGTAACCATTGCCATGCTGGAAAGTGCTTTTGGTACAGATTTTGGGATGGGAGATTATCCAGCATTTAAGGAAAGTGCAGTGTTTAGGTCGCTTGCCAATGCTCCCTCCGGTTGGTATTTCAACTATTCTGATTGTGGCGATAAACGCAGCGACAATGGAGATGTCACGCTAGCCTGGTTTGCTGCAAAAACCGGAAATATGACTTTTTTCGAAAAAGATCTCTTCTTGAGACCTGCCCAGGAAATGGGAAAACTAAGACGTCTTACTGGAGCCGGTTTGGTTTGGCTGGCCCAATTTGAAGAAAAAGGCACTGTTAAAATGCCCACAGCCTGGAAAGGTGAAGGATCAAATCCGATCGTGATTTTTAAAAGTGACGGAGATGATCCTCACCACTTTTATTTTGGAGGAAAAGGAGGGAAAGGGGCAAATAACCATGGTAACATGGATGCAGGTACTTTTGTGTTTGAATTAAATGGCGTGCGCTGGGTAGTTGACCCAGGAAATCAAAGTTACAATGCGTTAGAAAGAACAGGTTTCAACTTGTGGGGCCGTTGCCAGGATTGTGAGCGATGGACCTTGCTTACTAAAAATAATTTTGGGCATAGTACCATTTCGGTAAACAACCAGCTTCATGTGGTTGATGGTATGGCAACACTTACTAATTTTAAAGATGGCAGTAATCCAGAAGCTACATTCGATCTTACTCCTGTTTTTAAGGGGCAATTAAAAAATGCATCTCGCAGGTTTATAAAAGACAGCCCAACTTCAATTGTTATAGAAGATAACTTGGAAATATCGGAAGACACAAAAATGATCACCTGGCAATTGATAACCATTGCCGATGTAGAAATTGTGGATGGAGGGGCGATATTAACACAAGATGGAAAAACACTAAAATTAGAAAATTTGTCGCATCCCGACTTAAGTGTTTCGATTGTTTCATTATACCCTGCGCCCCTGGAACTCGACCGTCAGATTGAAGGGTTGAAGCGAATAGAAATCCGGATTCCCGCATGGACAACTGAGGGAGATCATTTTAATATAAAAGTCAGACTTTCGAGTGAATGATTAGTATTAATTTCATCAAAAAAAACAATATGAAAAACACAATCATCTGTTTAGCCATTTGTTTATTTGTACTCATCCTTCATTCACTTGCTTTTGCAAAAGATGATCTGGAAACCATTCGTGAACGAATAACCTCAGAATTAATGAAATCCGAAGTGGATGATGCTCAGGTTGAAACTTTGATAAGTACAATTCAGGAAGAAGGAAGCTGGTCAAATATCAATTACGAAGATGTTTCGCGTACCGGATTTGAGCATCGTAATCATTTGAGAAATATGGTCTTAATGAGCCTGGCATATAAAAATTCAGATTCAAAATATTATAAAAATAAAAAAGTAAAAAAGGCAGTGGAGGCCTCGCTTGGATTTTGGGTAAATAATGATTTTATCTGTGACAATTGGTGGCACAATCAAATTAACACACCAAATAGACTAGCAATTCTGATGTTAATTATTGGTGATGATATTGATGAAGATTTGGTAGAGAAAGCACAGCCAATTATTGGACGAGCAAATATTAATGCTGGTGGCGCACGACCCGGAGGAGACCGCATAAAAATTGCAGGAATACAGGCAAAAAACATGCTCTTTCTTGGTGATAATCAGAAATTTGATGAGGTAGTAAGGGTAATCGAAAATGAAATTAAATATGTAGAATGGGTTGGTGCGAAATATGGATATAGTTTCAGATACATTCCAACTGGATTTTCAAACAGATTGGCTGGAGGACGTGGAATTCAATACGATAATAGTTTTCATCACAGGATTGACGGGGTAAACAATACACTTTCCTATGGATTGGGTTATGCCGATGCATTTGTTGAATGGGCAGTTTATACTGCCGGAACACAATATTCCTTTTCTAATGAAAAATTGGAGCAGCTAATAAACTATTATTTGGATGGTATTTGCAAAACTGCGGTTTTCGGAAAATTCCCTGATGCAGGAGCTAAGAACAGAAGTATAAGTCGTAAAGGCACTTTGCATGCTTATAGTCCCAGGACAGCAGAAAAACTTTTACTTACTTCAGATTACCGCAAAGATGAAATTCAGGAAATTATTGACATTAGGAATAATGGGATCAAGCCAACACTTTCTCACGCTACATATTATTGGCATTCCGAGCATTTTTCCTTTCAACGACCCGATTGGTTTACATCTGTTCGATTGTATTCCACACGAACCTACAACATGGAGAAGCCATACAATAGTGAGGGTTTATTGAATCATCATCGAGGAGATGGTACCAATCATATTTCCAGGACAGGGGACGAATATTATGATATCGCGCCAGTGTTTGATTACCAAAAAATTCCGGGAGCAACAATTGTACAAAAACCCCAGCTACCATCCGAAAAGGAAATCCAGAAACTGGGACTAACTGAATTTGTTGGAGCAGTTACAGATGGAAAGTATGGAACAGTAGCGTTCGATTTTAAAAGCCCGCATGATCCCTTAATTGCAAGAAAAGCCTGGTTCTTTTTTGATGATGAATATGTTTGTTTGGGTGCAGGAATTTCCAGTCGTAAAAAGCAACCTGTTGCTACCACCCTTAATCAATGCCTCCTTCGAGATGATGTGACTGTTTCCATACAAAACGAAAAATCTGTTATTGAAAAAGGGGAGAAAGATTTCGCAAATGTTGACTGGGTATTTCAGGACGGAATTGGGTATGTTTTTCCAAAACCGTCAACAGTAATTATCAAAAATAGTGTGGCTACCGGTTCTTGGTGGAAAATAAATAAACAAAGTGATTCACCAAAAGATGAA
>CAYREN010000419.1:0-4552 GCA_964423255.1 uncultured Roseivirgaceae bacterium
CTCAGCCTGGGTTATCAGGTTTGAATTAATCGCCTCCAGTAATTCTGTAACAGAGTTATCACCTCCATTTGGTGAACCTATACTTCCAGACACTGGGCTTTGCTGTGACAAAGGATTTACTGGACCACCTGATTCCATAAAACGAATACCACCGTAAGCGGCGTTTAGGTCAGAGGCCATAGCTCGACCGGCCGGATCTATACCGACATTGCGATTTAAGATAATTTCGCCGTCTTCCATTTCAATTGGTTGCCCGGTTCCTTTTATGGCGCCAGAGATACCCCCTGAAGAATGTCGTTTTCCTTGCAGTACTCCTCCCATTGAATAGGAAACTGCATCTCTAAGTGAATCAATAACAAGCCCTCTTTCTGCTTTTTTTACGGATCTCATCCTGGACACTTGTATTTGGCCAAAGGCAAAAGCCAAAGCGGCATAAATTCCGCCGACAACAGGCCCATATTTTGAGCCTGCAGCAAATGCCATAATACCGGCTCTGATCGCGGCTAATTCAGCCTCGAATATTGCCAATGCACGACCTTTTTTACTTTCCTCATCAGATAGATTGGAAAGATTCCCTGCCAACCAGGTTGCAGCTCCTATAGAAGCTTGTGCAGTCTCCAAAAATGATTTACCTTTTTCGTCTTCACTTGAAAGGGTACCTTTGACGTCTTTAACTCTTGCTGAAGTTCGAAATGAATTTAAATCGATCATGGCCCGCTTTGCTTCATTGCTCTCATCTCCATAATACTTTATCATGAGAGCAAGTTGTTTTTCCAATCTTGAAACCTCCAATGCGAAAAGCTGATTTTGTCGCTCTTCTTCATTAATTAGCCGGTCAGCAAATGCCTCATCAATAAAGATTTTCTCCATTTCGTTGGATAGGGCCAAATCTGTAATTTTATCTTTATGTCCCTGTTTTCTTAATTGAGTAATTCGATCTAGATCAGCTTCTAGCTCTGCCTGATCATCCTTCTCCAATTGAGCTATTTCATCCATTGTTGCTTTTTCATCGGCAATGCGTTGTTTGTTGGCCGCTTCACTGGCTTTTTGCTCTTCGGCAATGTCTTTGAGCCGGGCATCACTTCTTTTCTTTTGGTCGGCTCTGGCCTTATTGTCAAGCTCGGTTATGCGGTTTCTTAATTCTCTTTGCCTTGAGAGTGAAGCGGCTTCCAAGTCCTCTAATTTCACCCGCTCAGCTATTAGTGCAGCTCTTTGTTCTTCAGTAGATTCGGCCCTGTTAAATTCCAATTCCATTAGCCGAATTTTCTCTTTCTGCATGGTCATGGAGTCTGTTTGGTTTGCCAATTCAAGTTCATTGGCTTTAATCAGGGCTTCCCTTCTTTTATCGAATGCAACGGTTTCATCTCTGGTCAAGAAAATCAACTCTTGGATTTGTTTCTTCCTTTGTGCCTGGATAAGTGTAAAATCAGTTTCCTGTTTTCCAAGCTCAATCATAGCCTCTTTAAGCTCCCATGCCAGCTTTGCCTCCCTGGCCATTTCGTCACCAACTCCCTTAACTGAATTTTTCAGCATATCGAAGCCTTTTTCAGTTTCACCACTAAACAATGCTCCAAATGCATCAATGATCATAGATCCTCGATCTATAATTACATCGAAAATAGCACCAACTGCAGCCGTTGCCTTTTCGACAAACTCCATTCCTCTTTGAGTTTTGGAAAGCCAAGCCACCAGAGACCCGATCAGTACAACCAATGCGCCAATGCCAGTTGCTATAATTGCTCCTCTTAATCCTTTGAATCCTTTGGTAACACCGCCCACCCCAGATTTAAAGCCGGAGAACTTACCTGTAATGCCTTGTATTTGTGCCCCAAATGGAAGGAATTGAAGGATTTCATTATTTAGCCCTTTTTGAGCTTTATCTACGCCACGAACCTCATTTCTTACCTCTTTGAGCCTGCCGGTAACTTTCTGAAAGTCTTTTGATTTTTTGACGAATTTTTCAGAGCCGGGAGTAAGGTCTTTGATCTCTCGACTTAGCCGATTGGCTGATTGCTGAAGCTCTTTGAGTGTTACACCTGCTTTTTGGCCGTTGGCCAGCTCGATTTCTATACTTGCTTTTCTTGCCATAGTTTTAAGAGGTTATAATATTTTAATTGTTTGCTTTAATGGAATGCTTAGCTCTAAATATCCTTCAGGATTTCTTAATCTGTAAGTTTCTCCTTCAGCCTGTACAAATAGCATTGCTTTTAAAAATAAGTGCTTTTGATTTATCAAAATCGTTCTCTGAAACTCATCATTTTCAGATAATTCAAATGGAGAACATTTGATTAATTTTATGTTTCCAAAGTATTGCCGGAATTTGATAATATGCGTCAATACAATATGTCGCCCATCAAAAATCCAAAAGTTGCCATTTCTTTGAGCGTCTTTCTTTTTCAGGTAATCATAAAATGAAATTATATACTTTAAACCACTGAAATCTGACTCGTTTTCAACAAAATGGTTAAGAATCAGCTCATCTGTTATGTTTATTCGTTTCATTAAAATGCGTTTTTGAATTTTTGATTTGCCAATTCCAATATTAGATCATTCATTTTCAACTGTTTAGTTATTGTTCAGGATTCCATATCGATTTATACTGAAGTAATAGAGACGCTGAAGGCCCGTGTGCTTTATCATTCCGGCGGTCGCCAAACCGAAATAAAAGGGAAATATGAATAGCGTTTCTCATGCGTCAAGATCTATCTTGTTGGTTCGACAGTACTTCTTTATTGGCTTGTAGAACTCAGTCTTGAAGCGGTACTCACATAGCACCTCTGGAGGTACATGAGTACCACCCTTAACTGCACTAAGCACCTGGGTCTGGTGTTCTTTTCGGAGTATATCAATTACATTTTCCATCGGACGCAGCTTATCATCTTTAATAACATCTATGGATTTATCGTACCAAAGGACTACAAAGGCATAGAATGTAAGCTCATATGGCTTAGCCCCAATCTGAATATGTACCGGATTGGGGCCTGGAGTAATCTGATCTACACTCTTAAGAAATGAAACCAATTTCCTTCTGATATTTGCTTTCATGATTATTACCTATGCCACTTCTTCACGTTTAATTACTAACCAGGGAGAACTATCCTGATCGGAGTATGCGCCTTCTCATTCCTGGTTACCTTTGGGGTGAAGCGGAAACTCCTATCTGGACCATCGGCAGTAAGATCAAATAGCCGGTCAAAATTCCAAATAGAATGTCTATTAAAGAACCTGAGACCATGTTTTTCGCCGACCTCATTAAGACAATAAGACAGCTCGTGCAATAGGAGATGTTTTTCTAACTCTTTCTTATTTCTGGCCTTGATGGTGTTATGGTCTCGCAATAGTTTTTCTACAATCTGCATGTCATTACCGGCATCCTGAGCGCCACCAAATATTTGGCTAATAGTGATAGGATATGGGAGTTTAAAGGCATTCCTAACATTGACAATGCTGGCAATACTATAAATCTCTTCAGGGAAATGTACTAGATCGAAAAGCAGCTTTTTAGCTTTTCTGTCAACTACCTTGGCGCCGCCAACATCTACTTTAATATCATTTTCATTCAGGTATAAATTTTTGAGGTAAGAAATGATCTCATCCTCATTTTGTTTGTTCGAAAACGTTTGGAGAGTACCTTCAATGAAACTCATATTGATTGGAAAGCTGGGGACTATCCGGTGCATAAGTATGCGGATTTCTCTTAGTCGATTATGGACGTATTCCACATTTTGGAGATCCTTGTTAAAGGAGTCTTCATCAAAAAAAAGAGGTACTGGGAATTTGGCATTTTCTAGCAGATCCTCCCGGACTTGAAAGAAGTTTTCGATTACATTTTTCATCAAATAAATTATTAAAGTTATACATATCTCAAAGGTGAGTAATATCCATACGATAATTTATGACGTTGATTATCAATAAAACTGAGGCGAAAAAGGCAGCTAATTGTATGTCATAATTATTGATAAATAGATATTGTATGTTTGGAATGGATTTAAAAAACATAATTATGAAAGTATCAACAATGCAGTTAAGAGCTGCTGAAGAAATGTATCCAGGGATTACTGTACAACAAGTATTGGATAATTTACCATCAACAAATAATACCCAAGTTTCTGTTGGCTTTACGAAAACCGAATTACAGACTATTAATATATTGGAGTCGGGTATTACATTAAAAAAAGTATTGGACAATTTGCACCCTTCCAAGGATCCTTCTTTTCACAAGGCTCTTTCATCATTAAAGGCCAGTGATGTATCTATGGTTAGTAAGTACCCAAGAGTAAAAGCCCTCATAGACAATATTAAAGGTAAATCTGCTATTGTTGCCAATGCCACAAAAAGAGTAATTGAGAGTAATGCCAATATTGAGAATGTTAAATACATGACCTCTGTAGATCGTGAAGCTGAGAAGCTAATGGATGAAATAAATAAGTCTAATGAAGAATTTGCGAAGTTCGATCACAATAAAGAAGCAATTGCATATATAGATGGTGTGGGAGATGATCATATGGCAGAGGCATTGAAAGCATGTGAATCAATTGATGAAATGCAATAA
>CAYREN010000420.1:0-4505 GCA_964423255.1 uncultured Roseivirgaceae bacterium
ATTTATCTTCTATTTCATCCAATAGTTCATAAGGGTCACGGCCTTCCCTGTCAAGCTTATTGATAAAGGAGATAACTGGCGTACTCCGCATACGGCATACATTCATGAGTTTTTCTGTCTGAATTTCTACACCTTTTACGCAATCAATAATCATAACAACACTATCGACTGCTGTCAATGTTCGGTAAGTGTCTTCAGCAAAATCCTGGTGTCCTGGTGTATCAAGTAAGTTTATTTTTACCCCATTGTATTCAAATCCCATAACAGAGGTAGAAACGGAAATCCCCCTTTGCTTTTCTATTTCCATGAAATCGGAGGTAGCATGTTGGCTGATCTTGTTTGATTTTACAGCACCGGCAGTTTTTATTGCTCCACCAAATAACAATAACTTTTCCGTCAATGTTGTTTTCCCTGCATCGGGGTGACTTATAATACCAAATGTTTTTCTCCTTTGTATCTCTTCTTCTAAATTCATTCCTTAGGCATTTCAAAATTCCGGCAAAGGTAGCTAAAAGAATTAACCCGAAAAATTCAAATTTTCGGGTTAAGAGAAAGGAATGGAATAATATTACTAATTATATTTTTTTTAAGGATATTAATTGTATTCGATGAGATAATAAATATCATTGTCAAGGTCAATATCATTCCATTGTCCTTTTTTACCCAGTGAGCCAGTACCCAAGGGCCAATCACTTAATGCAAGAGCCAGGCCATCTTGCCCACTACCAAAATCATCAGGCTCATTTCCCCAGTTAGAATATAAACCTCCAACAGGGCTTCCGCTTGCATCACCTTGCCAAAATTGAGTAGAAGTCATATCATTATTTCCATCCCAAACCCAATCGCCTTCAATTGCAGTATCATTTCCGCCTAACCAAACATATGCAGCTTTACCGCCATCCAGTGCTGTTGTTTCACCCAAGGAAATGGATGCATTGTTTGATAATTCATCAAAAATGGCTGTATTTTCAGCATCATCGTTTATTTCTGCTAAAAAACCTCCCCGCTCCACAGCGCAAGCTACGGCTTCTTCCCAGGTTTTATTTTCCCGAATCAACTCATAGTTTTTACCACTATAAGTAAACTTATAAATATTCATTGATTTTGCACATGACTCAATTTCAACAGTAGCTTCATAATTTACAGAACTACCGTCTTCAGCAGTTACCTTGTAAGTAACAGAACTACTGAAGTCTTGCGAAGAACCTGACGTTGGACTTACAGAAGCTTTTGAAGAAATGGTAATTGTAGGTATTAATGAAGTAAGATCAGAACCTTTTGGGACAGTGTCTAATATGGTTTTCGCTGCTTCGTCAATTGTTCCTGAAAATCCAAGAACTTTAAATTCAGTTATAGACTTTTCACCACTTAATGTAGGAGCATCATCACTTGAGCAAGAATACAATAAAAAGAGTAATGTTCCTCCAAGAACATAGGTTGTTACATTTTTCATAATTGGTAGGGTTTAGGTATTAAAAATAAAACTTAGCTTCACATGTTGCAATTCAAGACTGGTTCTAATTACAACATAATCAGCCGTTTAAGGTAATAACTTTTTAAACAATTTAAAAAGAATAATACTGATATTTTTTAATATATAGATTTTGGTATCAAGTTTCCTTAGCTTAATAATTTACTGTCTTATTTTAAGAAAGTTATTAAAAATCAACTAAATTATAATTATATAATTCTGATTATCAATTACATACAAAAAAATTTTACGAGTTGGTTTAATGTTGAGATGGGTAGAATTTAATTACTAATTTGGTGTATCAAATGCCCGCTATTATGTATTTTCAAGTTTTAGTAAAACAAATAAATCATTCAATAATTTAAATGAGTCAGATTAAGAACATTCTAATTATTTCATTTATAGGCATAAGTACTTTGACTCTCGGTCAGGATGCGCATTATTGGACTGAACAATTTGGCAATAAATCTATGCTATTAAATGGAACCGTTAATGCAAGTGTAAAAGATTTAGGATTGGTATTTTATAATCCCGGCAGACTTGCACAAATTGAAAATCCTGCCTTTGTAATTAGTGCCAAGGTTTATGAATTAAGCAAAACTGTAGTAGAAGATGGATTGGGAAAAGGCAGAGACTTAAAGGAATCAAAATTTGGAGGAGTACCCAATTTAGTAGCAGGGACATTTAAAATCAAAAAGTTGAAAAATCACCATTTTGCTTATTCCTTTCTTACAAGATTCAGAAGTGACGCCAGCTTTTCAACAACCATTAGAGCAGTCGATGGAGATCCTATTTTAGAGGAGAATTATAGTGCTTTTTCCGGTAAAATTAATTTTAACAACAATTTGAATGAAGAGTGGTTTGGCTTGACATGGTCTTATAGTACAAATGAAAAAATAAGCTTTGGCCTTTCTACATTTGCCTTTAGAAGAAATAAAAATAACCAACTAGGGCTACAGCTTCAGGGATTAAATTCATCCAATAAAGTGAGTACTCTTTTCAAAAATAGGCAATTGTCTTATCAAGCCTATGGCTTATTATGGAAAGGCGGTGTTGCAATAAACCTAAAAAATATTAATATAGGACTTACCGTAACCACCCCTAAGATCAAATTATTTGGTTCAGGGTCATCTGTTTATGAAGATTTTTTATCGGGAATTGATTCGGTTAGTAATGGAAATTCATTGGATGCCTATATCGAAAACAGTCAACAAAACTTAGAAGTAAATTATAAATCGTCCTGGGCAGTAGGGATAGGAGTGGGCATTAAATTATCAAAAGGTACCATTCACCTCAGCGGCGAATGGTATAATAAAGTAAAAGATCATGTACTTATGCAGTCTGATCAATTTATCGGTCAACAACCTAAAGACACCATAAACTTTGTGTTGATTGATAAACTTAAAACAGTAATAAATTTTGGGATTGGTTATGAACATCATTTTAATAAAAAAATAAGTGCTTATGGAAGTTTCGCGACAGACTTTTCGTCCGTTGCTTCAGATGCGAGTTTACTTTTTCAATTTGATGACATAGTCAGGCACTCAAAATTTGATGGTGACGTTTATCATTTTGGTGGAGGAATAGCTTTAAATATGCCTTGGGCAGAACTTACATTAGGGGCAACATATGCTACTTCTGAAAGAGACATACCCAGACCTTTAAACATTGATGGTGATGATAAAATCATTAATTCTGAAGCCTTTTCAAAGTTGAAATACAGCCAATGGCGGTTTATTGTAGGTTTTTCATTTCCTTTTGCAGCAAATATCAGTGAAAAATTTAACACTCCTTAATGACTTTTTTGAAGAAATCCTGCTGGAGAAATTATATCAATTCCATTTGTGCCTCGGTGATATCTAGGTTATGAAATACTTTTTGCACATCATCATTGTCTTCCAGCGTGTCTATTAATTTCATTACTTTTCCAAAAGCATCATCATTAAGCGTGACAAGGGTATTTGGTATTCTCTGGAGTTCTGCATTTTCAGCTTCTACATTCAATTCTTCCAATTTTTTCTGAACGGCTCCAAAATCTGCAATGTCGCATGTTACAGTGAGGTATCCATCCTCAGATGTTGCATCTTCAGCACCTCCGTCAATCAATTCCAAAGTAAATTCATCTTCATCCATGTTTTCATCAAGTTTGATGTTGAATACGCCTTTTCGATTAAAAATAAATTCTAATGAACCGTTAGTCCCTAAATTTCCTCCATGTTTTGTAAATGCTGATCGAACACTTGATACAGTTCTATTATTGTTATCTGTAAGACATTCGACAAAAATGGCAACGCCATTTGTAGCATAGCCTTCGTAGCTATTTTCTTGATACTGCTCTGCATCACTTCCAGTAGCTTTTTTGATGGCTCTTTCAATATTGTCTTTGGGCATGTTATTGCCTTTAGCGTTAGATATTGCCAGTCTTAAACTAGGGTTTGTATCAGGTTCTCCACCGCCTTCTCTTGCAGCGATAGATATCTCTTTTATTAACTTGGTAAATAGCTTTCCTCTTTTAGCATCTGCTGCACCTTTTTTCCTTTTTATTGTTGACCATTTACTATGTCCTGACATATTGATTTTTGTTTTAGAATTACTTAAGCAAAATTAACAGTTTTGCACAAAAAATTTAATTTTTTAATATTGGTTATACCCTTGAGTTCATGCAATTATTGTAGCACTAGAAGAAATCTTATTTCTTCAATAGAGTTTTTTAAGGCAAACTGAAGTATATAATTATTCTGAAATATTAAAAAAAATGGAATGCGTAAATTGTCATCTGGCGCTTATGCTACTTTACAATCAGTCCATCTTTTATTTCAAATGTTCTATCTGCCATTTGTGCAAGATGTTCGTTGTGAGTCACTATCACAAATGTTTGCTGAAGTTCATTTCGCAGTTTAAAAAATAAATCATGCAGTTCAGCAGCATTTTTTGAATCTAAATTCCCACTTGGCTCATCTGCAAAAACTATTTCCGGGTCATTAATTAGCGCTCTGGCAACTGAGGTTCGTTGTTGTTCTCCACCGGAAAGTTC
>CAYREN010000421.1:0-4492 GCA_964423255.1 uncultured Roseivirgaceae bacterium
GGCGCATAGAAAACGAATATATTCCACGACCTCCCTCGGTAAGGCTTGTACCTGCTTACCCTTTGGAACACTCAACTTCATGAGCTATATTCACCATTCAAGGTGCACACAAAAAATAATCGCCATTGAAACAGGCTTTTATCCAATAGGTTGGCAGTAATTAAAAAAAAGGAAAAAAATATGCAAACAATATTAGGATCAGGTGGAGCTATTGGGGTTGAACTTGCAAAGGCTCTGAAAAAACATACAAATGAGATTAGACTGGTAAGCAGGAATCCTGAAAAAATAAATCAAACGGATGAACTTATATCAGCCGATTTACTGAATCCAAGTGAAGTAAATAGTGCTGTTAAAGGTTCCTCAATTGTTTACGTAACAGTTGGATTTACTTATAATTTTAAAATTTGGAAAGAAAGCTGGCCAAGATTCACAAAAAATGTAATTGATGCCTGCATAGAAAATGACTGCAAATTGGTGTTTTTTGATAATATCTATATGTACGATTCAAATAGTTTGAATGGTATGACAGAAGAAACCCCAATCAATCCACCAAGTAAGAAAGGAGAAATTCGTACGGAAATATTTAATATGATAATGAGTAAAGTGAAAGAAGGTAAACTAACTGCTCTTATTGCACGTTCTGCTGACTTTTATGGACCAAACATAAAAAACACAAGTATGTTAACAGAAACTGTTTTTAATCCTTTGAATAATGGCAAAAAGGCAAGTTGGATGAGTTCCATAAAATATAAACACTCGTTTACCTACACGCCTGATGCTGCAAAAGCAACTGCAATATTGGGGAATTCTGAAAAAGCATTCAATCAAGTCTGGCATCTACCAACGGCAAAAAAACCTTTGACAGGAATGGAATGGATAGAAGCAATCGCAAAAGAAATGGGAGTTAAACCTAAATATCAAGTAGCGCCAAAATTTATTGTAAAGCTACTTGGACTTTTTATTCCTATTATGAGAGAAATGCCAGAAATGATGTATCAATACGACAGAGATTATGTATTTAATTCCGAAAAATTTAATATTCACTTTGATTTGCAACCAACACCTTATTTAGAGGGAATTAGAGAAATAATAAAATCAGATTACAGAAAATAATATCCCGCCAGTCGAGTAGGCGACTGACGGTCAAATGACTGCCAGTGCGCCCCTGCCTTACCCTTTGGAACACTCAACTTCACTTAGCCGAATAACCAAAATACCTCTCTAAAAAAGCTTCAAACAGCGATAGTGCTGAAACTTTTTTTATTGATTCGAACTGCACATAGATGTTTGCTATTTTTTTTATTAGGCGTTGTGTGCAAAGCTAAGCTGCTCAAATTATATGATTTTGTAGTATTGGAATTGATACTTTTTTATTATTTTTAAAAAACAAAAAAGGTAAAGTTAGATTCCGAATTGTGTATACAAAGCTAAATTTTAAATTATATGACAAACAAAGAAGTAGTTATTGGGTTTTTTAAAGCCGTAGACAACAGCGATTTTGCAACAGCAGAAAAACTGCTTGGAGCACACCATCAGATTTATTCTCCCATGAGCCCTGTTCCAATGAATACTGAACAGCACCTAGGCGTGTCCAAAGCGATGCACGAAAGTTTTGCCAATTGTCGACATGAATTAATAGACATACTGGAGGACGGCAACAAGGTTGTGGTGCGTGGCATCTGGCACGCCAAACATACAGGCACCTTCAATGGAATTGCTGCATCGGGGAAAACTGTTCGCCTGACTTTTATTTCGATTGTTGAAGTGGAAAACAATGAAATGAAGAACGAGTGGAATGAAATGGACTCAATGTCATTGATGAAGCAGATCGGAGCTCTACCTGATCCAACACAATCGTAATTGGCTTTGGTCTCCTATTCATAAGGTGCTAATCGATCCTGACAAAATTAGAATCATACTTGCTTTGTAAACAGAGAAGCATGTGCACACACTACACAATATAAAAATTGGGTAGCAAGTGGTATATATGAACAGATTAATTTTTAAATAAGCAGTATAGTAGATTGAAAGATTGAAGTTTCTAAATCTACAACTTTTCATATTGCAAACGTTGAACGTTATCTTTTCTCAGCCAACGAGTAGGGCAATGTCAAAAAAATATAACTGAGTAGTTGCTGGCTACCTGTTGAAAGGTAAATATGACTTTATTGGTTATAATAAAGTCATATTTAGTACCACTTAAATGTCTTTCTTGTTTTACTGATACGTCTTAAAACAAAAGCGGGAAAACAATCCGGTCAGATATTTTCCCGCTTTTTAATACAGCAATTCATGTTACTGCATCATACCAAATACCTGCAATCAGCTCGATTAACATTTTTGTTAGAAATATTAATTTTGTCCTTTTGCTTGCTTTTGGTTAACTAAAAATAATTCAAATATTATGAACTCCAAACAAACAGCCACTCGTTTTTTCCACATCTTATTCCCAACAAAATAATCTAAAAAAACAAGATTTTAAACCAATAAAAATGGTTATCCACAGACTTATTAACATATTGATGATTGATTCCTTTTTATAGTTAAAGTCCAAAAGCATTGACTGAAAAAAATGAAAATACATAATCACAGGAATGTGAATGAAGCCCAATTAAAATGTGAGCCCAAATGTAATTGCGTTTAATTCCGGCCCACGGTTTTCAGCAAATAATGTACTCATATCATAATTTACAAAGATGTCAACTTCTCCATATCCAAGAATGAATCTGGCACCATATCTAATATTGTTGAGGTAAAAGTTATCTTTTTCTCTCAATTTACTTTTTTGCCCTGTAGACCTCCAAACCAGCTTTTGCCAGCTATCTATCCTGGTTCCAATATAGGCTCCGGCACCAATTCTAAAACCGTTTCTTCTGAATCTTGTTTTCTTTTGCACAAATCCATCGTCATAGACTTTTGTGCTCGTCTCGTAGCCAAAATCAAACATTGGGATTAAATGAGCATTCAAATGAACTACTGTCAACTTACTTTTCGAAGCTTGCAATTCAACATCCCATTGATCAAATATTACACCATCATCTCCCTTGATCAATTTCGTTCGTGGATCCTGAAATTTAAAATTATACCAGCTAATTCCTCCGCCATAATCCAGGGAAAATTTCCCTGCAATATGTGTTTGAAAGGTTGGCATGATGGCCACATACCATGACCCCCAAGGTCTTACGGTATATTGTTGATTATTGTCATCAGGGTATTTACCGTCTTCCAGGTAATTATTGATTCCAAAATCTATTGCAGAAACAAAACTGGTTTTGCTGCCGGAAAAGCGACGTGCCTTGCGCTGATAATTATATTCAATTTCTTCATCATCCTCATCATCCTCATCATCTTCTGAGTCTTCGAATTGATTCTCTAATTGTTTGAATTCTTCATCCTCCTCAACACTATCTTTTAAATATTTTGTACCATCATCATCTTGCAAAATGATCATCTCTTCCTCCTTCAACTCGTCTCTGGTAGGCACAGAGATGTCTTCCAACATCAAATTAATATCGTATTCTTTAAGGGCCTCCAAATCTTCTTTACTTTCTACATTAATCCAAATCGTTCCTTTATCTCCAAAATGAACTTCAATGGTATCTGAGGAGTTATTATCTCCAATAAAATCTTTAGCACTAAGAATATGTACTGCGAATATTGCTATCACAGTTAGTATTGTTTTAATTATCATATCAGTTAATTTTTAAAAAGTTTGCCGAGATTTAATGCCAGAAGATCTTCTTTGGTATTGCGTAGCATTGTTTTTCTATCTTCGGTGAGCAGGTGCTTCTCAGAAAATTGATTGATTTTATTTACTCCCCGATCTACATATGAGCTTTTCTTCGCCTCTACCAACTTAGAGTTTTTATTTGCCTTATAAATGATTTTGACGGAGGCATAAGTTTTCTCTGGTTTTATAATTACTAAATCATCTTTAGTATTTTCCATTTCAGTACTTCTTGTCAGGAAAGTTTCGGCAGGTATTTCTTCACTAACGATTAGGTTTTCATTGATTACCTCAATTTCTTTTTCTGGCAATTGGGATACATTTATTAGTGTAATATCAATATCATAGTTTCTTTGACTCTCATTTTTAAAATTTGAATCAGCTTTATTTATTTTCGTATTCTCATTGCTATCATTTGATCGGCTTTCGATTATTTTACCATCTTTAATTCCTTGATAATTCATTTTTTTACTCTCCTCTTGTTCAATCTCAACAACTGATTGCTTCTCCAATTCTTTCGTTACTTCAAAGGATTCAGCAACTATTTCATTATTTAATTTTGACTGAATATCTAATTTGTGATATCCAAAATATCCAATCGAAATGAAAATCAAGATTGTCGCAGCAATACCCAACTTTTTACTCCAAAGGATTCTTTTATTTTTGGCGAGCTGACTATGAATCTTATCCCAGGCATGTGAAGGTGGCGCTTCTTCATGTTTCGTTAGTTGATCATTAAATAACTTATCAAGTTTATTTTTCATC
>CAYREN010000422.1:0-4491 GCA_964423255.1 uncultured Roseivirgaceae bacterium
AAATTGCTCGTAACTTTGTTCTATTTGGTAAACCTGATGTAACGGTAATAATTGTTGACGCTACAAGACTTGAACGTAATCTCAACCTCGTATTGCAGATGTTGGAAATATCTTCCCGGGCAATAGTTTGTGTCAATTTAATAGACGAAGCAGAAAAAAATGGAATTAAAATTGATGCTAAGATCTTATCAAGAGATCTGGGAGTTCCGGTCGCACTAACAAATGCAAGAGACCAAAGTGGCATCTATGATCTTCTAACATATATTGAAAAAATTGCTATTTCCAGTGATCAGCCAAAAGCAAAAACAATTTATAATATTCCGAAAGAAATTGCACCTCTAATTGAGGAATTGAATTCCATAATAAAAAAGGAATTTCCGAAATTGCCAAATTCGCAATGGTTATCCGTCAGGCTATTGGATAATGATGAAAGCCTAATTAACTCAATGAATAATGGTGACATAGCAAAGTCCCAGGATAGTGAAAACAATTTTACAGAAACTTCTCTTTCCAAAACCAACTATGTATTAGATATTGTAGAAAAACTTAAACAAAAGCTCCCACTTGATTACCATGATAAAATTGTTGAAAAGACATTTCATGAAGCAGAAATAATTGCTCAGAAATCTATAATTATAAAAGGCATAAAACGAAAATTTAATCTTGATCTTTTTCTGGATAAAATATTCATAAGTCCGTTGTTTGGATATCCGGTTATGTTTATACTATTCGCATTTATGTTTTGGTTAACCATTGCAGGAGCTAATGTACCTTCAGCTTTACTCTTTGATTTACTTGTAGGAAATATTCATCCGCTGTTAAAAAGTACTGCGGAAATGCTCAACTTCCCATGGTGGTTAAGCGGTTTTCTTATCGATGGAATGTATCTTTCTACTGCATGGGTTATCAGTGTTATGCTTCCTCCTATGGCTATATTTTTTCCTATGTTCACTCTACTTGAAGATTTTGGTTATTTACCCAGAGTTGCATTTAATATGGATAGCTTGTTTAATAAAGCAGGAGCTCATGGGAAACAAGCAATGACCATGATGATGGGATTTGGTTGTAACGCTGCAGGTGTTGTAGCTACTCGTATTATTGATTCGCCAAGAGAAAGACTTATAGCAATAATTACAAATAATTTTGCAATTTGTAATGGCAGATGGCCAACCCAAATCCTAGTTGCAACAATATTTATTGGTGCTTTGGTTCCTGCACATTTAGCAGGATTCGTATCTGCAATGGCTGTAGTTGGGGTAGCATTATTTGGAGTATTATTAACATTTATAATTTCCTGGGGCCTTTCAAATACAGTTTTGAAAGGAGAACCCTCAGTCTTCAGCCTTGAACTCCCCCCCTATCGTGTACCAAAATTTTGGCAAACTTTATATACTTCTCTTATTGATCGAACAATGTTTGTTCTTTGGCGAGCCATAGTATTTGCTTTACCTGCAGGCGCAGTTATCTGGTTAATATCAAATATCAATATTGGTGAATTGCCCGTTGCAATGCATTTGGTAAATGCTTTAGAACCTGCAGGTTGGATTTTGGGCCTGAATGGAATTATACTAGTTGCATATGTTGTTGCAATTCCCGCAAATGAAATAGTAATTCCAACTATATTAATGCTAATTGTACTGATGACAGGAGCAAATGGCTATAATGAAAGTGCAGGTGTAATATTTGAAACAGATTCAATCAATTCATTAGAAACAATATTAAAGAATGGAGGCTGGACACTTTTAACAGCTATCAATTTGATGCTATTTTCACTGATTCACAATCCTTGCAGTACGACTATTTTTACTATTTTTAAAGAAACCAAAAGTGTAAAGTGGACACTTGTTTCAACTTTTTTACCTGTTGTTCTCGGAGTACTTCTTACTGCAATAATAGCATTTATTTGGCGATTTTGAGTTGATTATCTAAGGATTAAAGGCTTAGATTTTACCTCATCACAAAAACTGTCCCTTTGTAAACCTTCTCAAATTTATTGATATTAATTAGATAATAATAACTCCCCGCAGGAACAAACTCACCATTATATTTCCCATCCCATTCATTTAAATAAGATGCAGATTCAAAAATCATCTTGCCAGTTCTGGAAAACACAGCGATTTGATAATTTTCATACCGTTCTAAATTTTCAATTTCCCAGGTGTCATTTACTCTGTCTTCATTAGGTGTAAAACCCGTTGGTATGTCAAGATCAACAAATGTATTTTCAAATTCGATTCGTCTTATGTAACTTAAACTAAAAGTATCCGAATCGTATAGAACAATCTCAATGTCACGCTTTTTACCATGAGGTGCCAATCTATTTAAATTGATATATTTCATTGAAAGAATTGCTCTTTGATACTTTAAAGGAGAAGAGATGCCACTTATGGTAAGTACCCCTATTGTATCCTGCCATACATATTCTAAATTTTCAATTTTCGTATAATACAATGAATCTTCCCCCTTGAGGTAACCTTCAGAAATAGTTATTCTGGCCTTTTCAATTTTATCACCGTCAACATCTACTACTATACTAGAATCTGATATCGTAATTTTTTGATCGCCGTATTCGAATGTAATTGGTGAGGACTCAAAATTTAAAATTTCAGGCGGATCATTAACTGACGAAATAAAAACATTTACTCTCTGAGGCACAATGGCAAAGTCATTGCCATCAGAAGCATTCCAATCAAAAATATCCAAACCAAAATAATCTTTATTGGGGATATAAATAAAACTATTTACTTCATCCACTTCAATAATATCATTTAACCCAAGGATAACATCATTGAGTTTCAAAATCCCGAACTGTGGTATATTTGCTACTTTTATTGAATGGATTGTATCTCCATCCTCATCAGAAAATCTATCTATAAAATCATCAATAGAAAAATATATTGTATCATCTTCAAAAATGGATTTTGAAAACGATGCTAGTTCAGGTTTTTTATTTAAGAGGTTAACTTTCAATTTATATGTTTGCTCGTCAAATTTCCCTAGTTGGTCTTCAACCTTAATCTTAATATTATATGTACCATTAGAACCTGAAGGAGGGGTACCAAATATGGTAGCTGTTCTATCACTATCAACTGCTACCTTTAGCCAGGGTTTGATAAACTGAGGTATTATTATAGTAAAAGAAAGATTATCCAATTTATTTGGATCTGTAGCTACCACATCATAACTATAAAATTTCGTTATTTCCGCTATCGAATCTGCAATAGATATTATTTCCGGTGGGTCATTGTTAATGATAATACTTGCTGTTACTTTGGCTCCACCTAAAAATGAATTTCCTTTTCCTTTTGATGCTTGAATTGTAAATTTCCCAGGCCCGGTAGCCCCTTTTGTTGGCGAAAACTTTAAACCTTTATTCCCATCAGTAAACAAGATAAAGTCGTTATTTTTAATTAGGCTTACCCCATCATTCAAAAATAGTTTCCCTTGCTGAATTCCACTTATTTTTACATGCGTTATTTCCTTTCCATCAGCAGCATTCTTTTTAATAACCAAACCTGACTTCGTTTGGCTTCCTCCATTCATAACAGCATTTGTAACACTTGGTGTGTCCGCAACAGGTAAAACATTTACAACAAAACTTTTAGAAATCTTATTACTTTGTTCCTTACCATTGTCAACCGTAACCGTAATATTTATTTTTCCGAATTTGTTGGTTTTAGAGGAAAATTTAAGTTTTGCTGTAGTTCCAGCATCAACGTAAACTATTGAAATATTAGAAATCAATTCTTGATTGTCCGAAACTGCGTTAATCACTAAACCACTATTGTCATCTGTACCAGATGATATACCAGATAATAGTATAATTTGCTCTCCAACATCTTCATTTATTGCATCAGGATTTGGAATATCATGTAGAGAAGGTGATTTGTCTTTCCTTTTAACTTTTATAGTAAATATCGATTCGTCACTTTTTTTAATACCCCCATTTTTCGTTCCTCCATTATCCTCAAGAAATAAGGTGATTTTTGCCTCACCGTATTTTTTGTTCTTAACTTCAAATACTAAATTTCCGTTGCTCACTACAATTTTAGGAGATGTTTTGAATTCAATATTTCCATCAACAACTTTTACCTTAACATTAAAGTTAATTTTTTGAGTTAACTCTGGGTCACCATCATTAATATCAGTTACATATTTTTTCTTCGTTATTCTGCCGGCATCTTCTTCTATGCTAATAAGATCTGAAGAAACAATAAATGAAGGTTTTCCATTAACAGCAATAACCTTTACCGTAAATGAAGTCTCAGTAATATTATTCCATTTCTTTCCATCATCAACTGTAACTATAATTTTTGTACTTCCATTAGCATTCAATTTTGGAGTATAGTTCAATTTAGCGGTTTTTTTCCCTTGCTTATAATCAATACTTATTTTTGAAATTAGATCATTATTATTGGAAGTAGCAGTGATAGTTAAATTTTGTTTATCTCTTTTATCGCCATCACTTATTCCGGTTAATTTTAATTCTTG
>CAYREN010000423.1:0-4490 GCA_964423255.1 uncultured Roseivirgaceae bacterium
AAGCGTCTGATAATATTTAAGTACTCCACTTCGCATAATTGCAGGGTAATATTTAATTTCGGCTTTATTTGAAATTATAATGGGTGGATAGTGAAAATGCTTTTTTCAAAAAAATGATTCTGCCATCTTTGTACCAAATGCATTTAATATCAAAATGTCTATAGAGGTAAAAAATTTAACTAAAATATTCGATCCGCAAATAGCGGTGAATGACCTATCTTTCTCAGCAAAAAAAGGTGAAATTTTAGGATTTCTTGGACCAAACGGTGCCGGGAAATCGACAACCATGAAAATAATAGCAGGGTATATTCCTCCTTCCGAAGGGCAGGTGAAAGTTTGCGGGTATGATGTAGTGTTGAATTCTATTCAATCTCGCCAAAACATTGGGTATTTACCAGAACACAATCCTGTCTATCTCGATATGTATGTGCACGAGTACTTGCATTTTGTCGGTTCACTTTATATTAGAAATAGAAAAATTATCAAGCATCGTGTGCTGGAAATGATCGAACTGTGTGGTCTTGAAAAAGAACAGAATAAACTCATCAGGGCGTTATCAAAAGGCTATCGACAGCGTGTTGGCCTGGCACAGGCACTGCTTCACGATCCGGAAGTGCTGATACTGGACGAACCCACTACAGGCCTGGACCCAAACCAGATTATTGAAATCAGAGAATTAATCAGAGACATCAGCAAAGACAAAACAGTAATTTTTTCTACCCACATCATGCAGGAAGTACAGGCATTGTGCAGCAGGGTGTTAATTATAAATAATGGGAAATTGGTTGCCAATGATGTTCCTGAAAATTTAAAAACCGAGCAAAAAGAATCAGTTGTTATTTCATTAGAATTCAAAGAAAAAATTGATGCTTCTTTAATAAAAAGTATAGATGGTATATTATCTGTAAAACAAAAAGATCAAATTATTTTGGTAGAATCGGAAAAGAACGTTGATGTTCGTCCTGCTATTTTTAAATTTGCCACTGAAAACAACCTCACTTTGTTGGGGATGAATCGGGAAACCAATTCAATGGAAGATGTTTTCAGGAAATTCACAAAGAACAAGTGATCAGATGATCCAAATCCTACTAAAAGAAATCAATGTATTTCTTGACTCTCTTATTGCTTATATCATCATATCTGTATTTTTAATAGGTATTGGATTGCTGATGTGGGTTTTCCCTGAGACGAGCGTCCTCAATTATGGATATGCCGACATGAGTTCGTTTTTTTTGCTAAGTCCATATATTTTCATGTTTCTGATTCCTGCCATCACCATGCGCATGTTTAGTGAAGAAAAGCGAAACGGAACCATGGAACTATTGCTCACCAGACCCATCAGGGATATTGACATTATTCTTGGTAAATATTTCGCAGGTGTTTTTCTAGTGGCATTTTCTATTCTTCCCACCTTGCTATATTATTTCACCATAAAATACCTTGGAAACCCAGTAGATAATATCGATACCGCTGGCGTACTGGGGTCATATTTTGGGTTGTTTTTGCTAGGTGCAGTTTTCACTTCTATTGGCATATTTACCTCATCATTTACAGAAAATCAAGTGACTGCTTTTATTATAGCCGTGTTCCTGTGTTTCTTGTTATATTTTGGATTTGATGCCATCTCATCCATAGACCTATTTTTTGGTAACACCGATATGATAGAACAATTGGGCATTTTATATCATTACAATTCTATGAGCAAAGGACTAGTCGACACCCGGGACTTGGTTTATTTTTTTAGCGTGATTATCGGTACTCTTTTGTTGACAAATCTGATTTTACGAAGTAGAAAATGGTGAAATTGGAAAGTAAAAAATTAGAATCAATACTTTATTTCCTTATTGGAATATTTGCCATCATTGTTATTAATCAACTCTCAGGTAGATTATTTTATCGATTTGACCTCACTGAAGAAAAGAGATATACGATCTCAGATGCTTCGATTAATATTTTAAAAAATCTCAATGATGTCATTTATGTTGATGTGTATCTCGAAGGAGAATTACCGGCAGGTGTAAAAAGACTTCAAAAAAGCATTAAAGAAACACTTGATGAGTTTAAGGTATATGCTGGCGTTAATCTGCAATTTCGATTTATAAATCCTTCTAAGGCAAAAAGCAAAAAATCACAACAGGAATTTTACGGTAGTCTTATAAAAAAGGGTATTCAAGCAACTAACCTATTTGATAATATTGATGGAAAACGAACTCAAACATTGGTATTCCCCGGTGCAATAATAACATATGGTGCAAAAGAAATAGGAGTTACTTTTTTGAAAGGCAACAAAGCTTCTTCTCCCCAAGAACAATTGAATCAATCTATCGAAGGAGTAGAGTATGAATTGTCAAGTGCAATAAAATCCCTGACAGAAAAAAAGACAAAAAGAATTGCAATATTATCAGGTCATGGCGAATTGGACTCATTGGAGCTTGCAGGACTTACTGCTGAGTTATTGGCAAAATATAAAGTTTATCATATCAACTTAACGAAAAGACCAAATCTGCTCAGCTTCGATGCTATTGTATTAGCAAAACCAACTTTGCCATTCAGTGAAGCTGATAAATATAAAATTGATCAGTTTATCATGAGGGGTGGTAAAGCCATGTTTCTGATTGATGCATTGAGTGTAAACATGGATAGTGCAGGAAACGAAACAAATTTGGCGTTGGCTTTTGAAACAAACCTCGAAGACATGTTTTTTAAATATGGATTTAGAATTAATAAAGATCTCATTTTAGATTTAAATGCCGCATCATATCCGATAGTTGTTGGGAATATGGGAGACAAACCCCAAGTCAGGCTATTGCCCTGGCCGTTTTATCCCAAAGTCAATGAATTCTCCAACCACCCTACTGTTAGAAATATCGATGCTGTTGTAACCAAGTTTATCAGCACAATAGATACATTGAAAGCTCCCGGAATAAATAAAATATCATTGATGAATACTTCGCAGTATTCTAAAGTGGTCAACTCACCAGTGAGCGTGAGCGTCAATGAATTAAAAAAAGAAATGAAACCTGAATTTTTTAATTCGGGACCTCAAATCACTGCCTGGATTTATGAAGGAAAATTTACCTCACTATATAAAAACAGGTTTCTACCTGCCGGGGCTGACAAATCTTCTTTCATTGATGCCGGAAACCCAAGTAAAATTTTAATCGTCTCTGATGGAGATATTGCAAAAAATGAAATCAATCCTAAAACCGGACAACCTGTAGAGTTGGGATTTGACCCTTTTACTGAATTGAAGTTTGCCAATGCAGATTTTCTTGTAAATATCATGACATATCTCGTTGAGGAAGATGGCGTAATCAACACAAGATCAAAGGTTATAAAAATCAGGCCGCTTGATAGTGTAAAATTAAATAGTCATAAAACAACCATACAATTGATTAATTTGATATTGCCGATATTGATCATCATTATTTTTGGCATTGTCAAATATATTATTAGAAAACGCAAATATGCCAATTTCAAATAATGAGCCAGAAAAATAAAAATATTACCCTATTGGTCATTCTGGGACTATTGGTAGTCAGCATGATTGCTCTTGGCATACAGGATGACACGAATTTCAATACCATGGAAGACAAGGATATTTTCTCTGTGCCGGATACTTCAATGGTTGATCTTATTTCAATAAAAGTGAAAGAAAAGACTATTCAATTGAAGAAAACAAATAGCAATTGGGTCATAAATGAAAAACATGCTGCAGATAAAAATATGATAAGAGTATTGCTATCAATACTAAAGGATGTAGAAATTTTAAGAATTGTTCCAAATACCCAGCAAAAAGATATTGCACAAGATATACTCGACAATGGATTTATAATAGAAATTTATAATGGAGATAAGATCATCAATTCATTCTACATTGCTGGAAACTCCAACAAAACAATAACTTACATGATGTCTGTCGATAAGCAAGACCCTATGATTGTGAGTCTTCCGGGATATGAAAATTATGTAGCAGGCATATTTGAAATTGCTGAAAATGATTGGCGTGACCGCACCATATTGAGCACCAATTGGAGAACACTACAAAAATTAAGGATCAGTTATACCGAGTATCCTGAGTACAACCTAAATATTAAATTTGATTTTAATTTTCTCACCATCGAAGGAGTTTCGCCCCTCGATACTACTAGGATGATGGCATATATTGGCGAATTTAATTCATTGCAGGCCGATCGTTTTATTAACAAAGGACAAATTCCTCAATATGATAGTCTGCTCCGCACTCCCCCAACCGTGACCATGACCATTGTAGATATTGATTCTAAAAATTCCAAAACTATTGCATTCTTCCCCATGATCAAACATGATCCAATGATGCTGGCGTATATAAAGGAAGATGCCCAAATGGCACTTTTTGAAGCCGCTCGAATCCAGAATCTATTTGCCATAAAATCTGATTTTGACTTGAATAAGAATTGAATTCAATAGTAAGGCATATTGAAATTATTGTTCCCAAATAAAGAAATCCT
>CAYREN010000424.1:0-4473 GCA_964423255.1 uncultured Roseivirgaceae bacterium
ATTAAAATGGCTAACGGCTACAAGAGTAAAAGTCAGCCTGCCTGCATCCTGGTTTGTTTTAGAACCAATATTATTATAGCTAAAAAGTCATTAATTCTCCTACTTTTTTGAAGTCTGATCCTTTTTAATTTTTTGCCTAAGCCTATAATCACCTATCCTATCAAATAAATTCATGAACCGCTTCAGTAAATCGAGATAGAGAGCTAATAGGGCAATCGCTGCCATAATCCAGATTATTACCATATTGAACCAAAAAGTATCATAGTATTTACCTGCAAAATATTTTTGTGGGGCATAATAAAATGTTCTGAAATTCAATGAGTTTTCCGGGATATCAGGAGTTGCATAAATTGGATTGATCTTCCTGATCAATTTATTTCCAACTTCAAGTATCGCTACCAAACCAACATTTTCAACAATGGATTTAACTTGGTCATTGGTATAGGTTCTTTTCAAATTGAAAAACTCCTTCTCAAGATCTGCATCAATAATTTTAATCTTCCTCAATGAATCCATTACATGAAAGGCATTATTTTTCCGCTCTACATATATTTTTTTTAAGGTGATAATTTGACGATCTACGGAAATGGAAGTTGCAGAGTCAAATTTGTGTGGTACTAATTTTTCCCAATCTACTCGTTGCTCTACTTTGAAATTTTTCAATTCTCTTTTTAATTCATATCTCAATAATTCGAGGTTATCTGAAATATCATCCTGCGATATCTCACCTCTAAGAGCCGCATTGCAAGAAGCCAGATTTGTTTCTAATTCTTTGAGATAATAGGTCGTTTTATAATCAGAATCAGCCATTACTTTTTCGAAATCATAAAAATACTTTTCGTACCTGTTGTCTTTAAATTGCCGAACCATAATCGCTTCAAATGCCCATCTAGAAACCATCATTTCTCCAAGGAAAGGGACTCTGTTACTGGAACTCATATTCGGGTTGAGTTTATCAAACTCAATGGCAACACCATTAAACATCAATTGCGGTATGAGAATAATAGGTACCATTATGTAAATAGTAATTACCGAGTTAAAGGCGGAAGAGATTATAAGGCCAATAAGATTGGCAAGACAGGCTGTAGAAAAAAGCAGAAACCAAAATGAAAGATACATACCCTGAAAACCCAGCAACGAATTGCCAATGATCACAAACGAAAATGTTTGAATAGCAGAAATTCCAAAGAGTATTATCACTTTGGAAGTCAGGTAACTACTATTGCTTAAGTTAAGGAAGCGCTCACGTTGCAAAATTCTACGGTCTTTTATTATCTCCTCACCACTTACAGAAAGACCAATAAAAAGAGCAATTATGATGCTCATAAGAAAATAATAAGGAATGTTGGGATTTGCGGAAAATGTGTATCCCAGTGTATTATCATCACCGGGATTGTAGTATCTGATAAAATATCCAATGATTAACGCCAACAAAGGGGCCTCAGCAAAATTTACTATAAGATATTGCTTGTTTTTCAGCTTTGCGAGTACATCTCTTTTATAGAAAACTTTAAATTGATCGATCCATTTTGGAATATTAAATGTTGTGGGCGGTAGCGGAGCAACATTATTCTCCATATCTTTTGGTCGAAGCCGCTTGCTAAAATGGTCACCCCATTGTTTTGGAGATATTCTTCTTTCATTGGTAAATTTTCCATACTCATTTACCACTCTTGTTTCAATGATATTGAATATTTGCTCAACGCTCACATTACCACAAGTAATACAAGATCCCTGATCTCGCTGGATCATATTTACGACATCTCTAAAATAAACTATGGCATCGACCGGATCACCATAATAAATCTGATGACCCCCAACATCCAAGAGCAACAAGTTGTCAAACATTCTAAAAATAGTTGACGATGGCTGGTGTATTGTCATAAATACGAGCTTGCCTTTGAGAGACAATTCTTTGAGTAGGTCAAGAATATTTTCTGAATCTCGTGATGACAATCCTGATGTAGGCTCGTCAAGAAAAAGAATGGCTGGTTCTCGCAATAACTCTAAGGCAATATTGAGACGCTTTCTTTGACCTCCACTTATAGTTTTTTTCAAAGGATTACCAACTGTCAGGTCCTTAGTTTCATATATTCCAAGGGTTTTTAGTGTGTTGCTTACCAATTCATTAAGCTTGCTGCTGCTATAATCTGCAAAGCATAATTTTGCTGCAAAGTATAAATTTTCATAAACGGTAAGATCCTCGATCAACAAATCGTCTTGTGGCACATAGCCCAGCAGCCCCTCAAGCTTCTCGGGCTCTTCATGGACATTGATGCCGTTAATTATTACCTCGCCAATCTTTGGTTTTATTTTTCCGTTAAGCGTCTCTAGCAAAGTGGATTTTCCCGCTCCACTTGCCCCCATTATTCCAATTAACTTTCCAGACTCCTCATTTAAGTAAATATTCCTAAGACCGATCCTCCCTTGTTTAAATGTAACCCACAAATCATTGGCAGTGAGTTTTATATGATTCAGATCTTGAGTAGATTTGAACTGACTAACAACGTTACTGTAGTAAATTGTTTTCAGTTTGTTTCCCCTAATATTACTGCCAGTAGGAAAAATATAAGTAAACCTACTTTTCATCGGTGTGCCATTGAGGAAAATATGCGAAATACCCACGTACTTGATGATATAGCTTTCTATTTCAGGTACGTATAAAACCGCTAAAAACCCAGTAAGATTTGGCCTTTTGATATGCTTGCAATTACTATATTTTCCCTGAGTCCCATCATCAATAATCAGGATGTTTTTATTGGATAAATCACATATCTCGGTACCAAATACAAATTGCTTTAATTGCTCAACAAGTTTTGCTTTGATATGAAGGGTTTGTCCAATGTAGTAAATAAAATTGTCCTGTCGTTCAGACAAATCCCCATCAATATGGGATAGTTCAATAACTCTAAGGATTACAATTACTTTTTGAAAAAGCGAGCTCTCCAGATTGATGCGTTTACAAATGAGTATAATATTAGCCCATTCCTCAACAAATTCCTCTGTCTCAACCTCCATTTCACCCAAACGTTTTGCCGGAGGATTACTTTGATTTCTACTTTGAACCGCAGTGAAATCATCAAATATTTTCAGATACTCTTCAGCGTCTTCGTTACTCGCTTGTCTGTAGATGATAAATTTGATTCTTTCCCGGCTTTCTTCAGTTAGATTTGCCTTTGCTACAATAGCAAAAAGACGAATTATTGCCTTTAAAAGATATTCGTTCATTTATTTACTTGGTTCAATTGTTAATAATGAAGGATGATCAATTAATATTTTACCCAATTTGAATAATTACAAGAAATTGCCTTTTGCGAGAGGCATGAGTTGAAAGTAACAAATAATCCAATGAATTTATAGAAGAAGGTAAAATGAAATGATTACTAATTCATTACGAGTATCAATATTTATCTTTTGCATTATGCTGGCTAAAGTTTGATTCGCTTCAGGTTAAATGATTTTACATATGCAAATTTATCCCTCCATGCAATTTTAACCCAAACATCATCCTGCCCAAAGATATCAACTCTATGTCCATTTGACACAACCTCTACAACATTTGCTCCAGGTGATGGTCCATCCATTAGATATACCAGAGGTGATATGATGATTGCTTTTGAATGCTCTCTGCCATAATTGTTAATAAATAACAATACCAAAAGTAACAAAATGTAAACGATTCCTGAAAAACTCGATTTGCTCGCACCATTTCGTTTCTGATAGTAGATTAATCCAAAAAATATAAGAATCAATAAAATAACAAGGGCATTGAATTGCAGTTGATATTGATGATAAATATTTAAGAAAAATTCTACATCATCGTAATTATATCCAACGAGTTTATTTTGATTGGCCAGGTCTTCCATCTTTTTTAGCACTTTCCGATTGTAGGTTTTCAAATAGTATAAATTCAGATAATAAAGTGCGTTGGTATAGTCACCCAATCCCTGTTTTATAAAGGCCATTTTCAATAACATGGCTGGCGAAGTTTTTTTGTCAGTTTTCAATATATCATCGAACAATTCGAAAGATTGTGTATATTTTTTCTGAGCAAAAAGGGAATCGGATATAAAAAGTTTTTGATTTGGAGATTCGCAGTATGCTGGAAAAGAGCAACTTATAAAATACAAAAGAAATAATATCAATAATTTCGGTATCCCGTTTTGGCTTTTTATCATAACATCCTACATTTGCATTCCAATTACGGAAAGGGCTTTCAAAAAATCAAGCAATTTTCGCGATTCCGTAGCTCAGTTGGTAGAGCATCTCCCTTTTAAGGAGAGGGTCCTGGGTTCGAGCCCCAGCGGGATCACTGCAAAGGTCTTCATTAATTTGAAGGCCTTTTTTTATTCCATTTATATTGATGATTATATTTTTTTGGATCAAAAAATTGTTTTAAGGTTTAGTTGAATAAAAAATTTCTCACTAATTATTTTTACTATAATCAATCCCCAAATCATTGGTCCTGACTTC
>CAYREN010000425.1:0-4459 GCA_964423255.1 uncultured Roseivirgaceae bacterium
TCACGCACCTTACCAGGTCGTTGACGATGATTTGTGCTGCTGCAAAGGTAGCATTCTTTTTGATAATGTTGTGCCATAAAATACTTATCCTTGGTTAACACTTTTGTACAAACTTATGCATTATTTCCGGGGTGCAAACTGGTATGGAGTAGGCGCATTATTATTTTCTGAATTATTTTCCCAACCTTTAATTTGGCCCTTTATGTCCAGCTTGGTATTTTCACTCCATTGTGCCAGTAAAGCGGAATAAACAGGGCCTACTTTGCCAGAACCTATCAAATTGCTGTTCAATGAGGTAACGGGAAGCATACAGAAAGGCGTTCCTGTCATAAAAGCCTCGTCTGCAGTATAAACATCGTAACTATTTATATTCTTTTCCACAACGGGGATATCAAGTTGTGGACATAGCTCTTGTAGGACATAAGAACGAGAAACACCTCTCAGCACGTTTCTGCCCTCCGGGGTAATCACGACATTATCCTTTACAATAAAAAAATTATCACCTGTACCTTCTGTAATGAATCCATCAGGATCAAGTAGTAAGGCCCAATTATTATCCCCCTTATAGAGGGATGTTTCAATATTTGCCATTAGATAATGTATTCTACTTCTGTTCTTGATCTTGGGGTCAAGAAGACTGGCAGGTATTGCACGCTGCGAGGTGATAACAGCATTTATGCCCTTGTCGAATAGACCACCCATGCTGGATACTGTCCAGCGCAGGGGAAAATCTGCAACAACCACATTACAGCCTTTGTGAACCCCGTTGATACCCTGATATATTCCCAGCAGTCCCCGGGAAACATCAATCATAAGACGATGTTCATCATCAGCAGCAAACACAGATTCATTGGCTTCTATTGTTGCATAACAAACCTCTTCCATTTCCTCATGAGTCATCTTTAAAGGTATCCGGAGAATTTTTATACCATAATATAGACGATCTATGTGTTCCTTTAGCTTGAATTGTTTTTTATTGAATGAGCGTGTCATTTCAAAAACCATATCACCAAACATAAGAGCAGAGTCGTATATTGAAATTTTTGCATCCTTTTCAGATATAAAATCTCCGTTCATATATACCACTCTATCTTTAAGCATTTTGTTCCCCTTTTAATAAAAATTCCTTCATCAAAGCTGAACACATTCTCACATCGTTTGATTCATCTATTTCAAACATCTTCCAAAACTCCATTTCGAAGTAACCGATATTCCCGCCAAAACGGTTATGATGTTTGCGTAATATTTCCGGACGAAAAAGATAAAAAGAACCGTTCTCAATCAATTGTTTTGGTACGTCCTGCCGCCTTCGACGATTTAAATAATCATAGTTTACACTTTTTAATACGCTACTATCACTATCCTTTTGCCAAAAAAATAAATCCTCAGCCACGCAGCAGGAGAACATGGAATCCAGGCATTCCAGCTCGAACCTGGAAATTGCCTGGACAATATCGCTACTTTCACGTAACGGTGAAGTTACTTGCGGTGCAAGCACTATATCCATAACTCCGGTTTTGGCCTCAATATGTTTTAACGCATGAAGCCATCCCGATTCGGAGGTCGCAAATGCCCCGGATATGTCAACCGGTCGGACAAGGGTTTGAGCCCCATATTTGGTAGCAGTCTTAAGTATTTCATCGCTATCAGAGCTAACCCAAACCTCACTAACATTATGAGCCGCCAGGCATTGCTCAATTGTCCAGGCTAGAAGAGGCTTGCCGCAAAAATCGATTATATTTTTCCGGGGAATTCCCTGCGAACCACCTCTTGCTAAAATAATGGCAACTATTCTCGATTCCATAAGACAATATGATTATTCACCCCAATGGATGTGAGCACGGAGACTTTTTGCCACAGGCACTTCTTTTTCGATAATTCCAAGCTTACCATTCCCCATTGCTTTTTCAATTTTTCTGACCGCTCCAACCAGCTGCCTTAAGCCATTGGGCTCAACAGAAGCGGCCTGATCAGAACCGTACATAGCTCGGTCGGGGGTTATATGACGTTCCAATGAAGTTATACCTTTTGTTGCCGCCGCATATGAGATTGCCAACCCAACTTCATGGCCGCTATAACCAACATCGCATTTATATCGTTCCCGTAATGTGTCGATTGCATTAAGGTTTGCGTCTTCATCATCCATTGGATATGTGGACACACAATGCATTAGTTCAAAAGGACAGCCTGCATCTTTAAAAATTCCTACTATTTTATCGATTTCTTCGACCGTACTCATACCTGTTGAGATAAAGGTATGTTTCTTTTCGGACACTATTTCATTGATTAAATCTTCATAGACCAACATTGCTGAAGCTACTTTATTATACTTAAGATCGAACTGTCTTAAAAACTTCTGGCTTTCAACGTCCCAGGCCGAAGCAAACCATTCTATTCCTTTTTCTTTACAGTACGCATCAATCTCTTCGTATTCTTTTCGGCCAAATTCAAGGCCTTCTTTTTGCTCTCTTTGGGTAGTTCCCCAGGGACTTTCCCGTAGGCCGTCAAGAAATTCTTTTTTATATACCAGATCGATAGCTCGTTTCTGAAATTTTACCGCATCACATCCGGTATCTTTTGCAAGATCAATAAGTTCTTTGGCGATAGATAAGTCACCATTATGGTTTATTCCTATTTCTGCAATAATAAAAATCGACATTCTACTCTCCTTTATTTTTTAGTAAAACTACGTCTTTCTCATCAACATCAGAGAAGGTCCTCTCACTTTTCCCCGCAGTTGGAACGCCCCAGAACTGGCAATAGGAGCATAATGGGACATTGTTTCTCTGCCCTTTTTTGTGATACTCTAACCATTCTTTTCTCAAAGAACTATTCCATATCTGTTCCAGAGAAATATCATTGGCATTGCCTATTACGCCAAGACCTTTTGGGTCAAATCGCACACATATTGAAACCTTTCCCTCTCTATTAATTGCCATATGATGGAGGAAATCCAAACAAATACCAATCTCTGGTATCGTTGGATCTTTCTTATAATTAAAACTTCCCATGGGCGCATGTAAAACTCTTTTAATTTTTAAATCGACCAAATTCTCATATCTGCCAGCATCAACCTCCCCGTTTAATCTGACATTTGTAAATGGCGCTCTATTCCCTTTCATGGAAAGAAACTCCTGCAAAATTTCATATTGTTCGTCTGCCTCTGGGTCATCTTCAAAAACCGAAATTGCCAACGTATCAAGATTATCTATTATCTCATCAGCTTTTTCGACTAAAAGCTTACCGTTAGACACAATGTTAGTTATCTGTTTTTCAAAGAGTTTCGCCGCCTCCCCAAACTGCGGATAAAGTAATCCCTCGCCGTTATTGTGTAATTGCACCACAATATCCGGAGGAAGCTGGTTGGCGATTTTTTCAACCAGAGTAAAATCCATATCGCCGTAACTGAGTACCAGATCAGGATATTCCCTCTCCACTTTCCGACGACCACACATCCAGCATTTTTTATTGCACCTGTTGGTAAGCTCAACATTGACGTTAGCCAAGCCATGAAACGCATGATGAAACATTTTTACCCCTATTTTTTAATTCTACTATTGATATTCTTCATTCCTCACCAAAAAGTTCCTGTTCCATAATGCTACACAAACAATGATATATAGGCAGGTGGTATTCCTGAATTTCCGCAACATCTTTTGACGGTGCGTGAATAGTTATATTGACGTGATTTTCAAGCGTACCGCCGCTTTTACCGGTAAGCCCAATCACCTTCATTTCCCTGACACGAGCGATCTTGGTTGCTTGCACAACATTTATAGAATTACCTGAGGTTGAAATAGCTATAAGCACATCACCAGGCAATCCAAGCCCCCAAATCTGCTGAGCAAAAATAAAATCAGAATTGACATCATTAGCAAAAGCGGTATTAAGCGAAACAGCGTTAACAAGGGATATTGCAGGGATGGCCTGTTGTAGATTTTCCGAAAGAGCTAGCGTTTCACTAGGATATAACGCCGCAATTTTTTGGCACTGTCCCTCGCTCAACTTTCTCTGCAAGCGAAACCCCTTCATTAATTCGCCAACAATATGTTCAGCGTCAGCAGCGCTACCGCCATTGCCACACGTCATGATTTTATTCCCGTTTCTGGCGCACTCACACAATAAGTCACACGCCCTCTTAATCTCGATTGATATATCTAACAACGCAGGGTATTTATTAATTAATTTTTGTAGGTAATCAGGCATAATTGTCATTTTAAAGTAGAAAAGTGGAATGGGGGGCAAGCCAAGCTATTACATTGATTATTCAGTATTTATTCTCCAATAATACGTGTTTTTGAGCTTAAAAGTGCATTTTAAGGGGCAAAACTGGCATTGTAAGTTGCCTCTTGCTCTCTTAATTCATATTGGCCATGGGTTTTTCTCATTTTCCGCCCCATCATACCAATGTGAAGTTTTTCCCTGATTTTTCCAATGAACGTCTCACTTCCGACAGCAA